>DQOP01000039.1 GCA_015658585.1 Candidatus Poseidoniales archaeon
ATCAAGATTCCCAATAGTATGAAAGGAACCTCCCAATTATTGAACAGTTCATAAGCCAAAAATTTGGTTGTATCTATATTCAATTCCCTTGCATTGGACGACTCCGAGACAAAACCCATGGAATCAATTGTGTACACTGACCAGGAATATGTTTTACCATTATCAAACTCTTTGAATTCATATGATGTCTGAATCAATCCCTCAGCTTGATGGATAATAAGTAACTCAGTTTTTTTGTGTTCTCTAATCTCAATCCCATAAGTAATCTCAACTGGTTCCCAGATTAATGTGATTTTTGAGGAGGAAGCCAGATAATGCTCCTCGGTAAGGCGAAGGTAAGGCACCACATCACCCTCAATTTTTTCATAATCAAATAAAGATCCAACCATACCTTTGTAATAAACAAAAGAAGTGTAATTACCTGCAGGCAATCTATTAGTGGTAGATGTCGTAACATCTGTAAGATTTTCATCATGGAAAACATGTCCCGTACTATTTAGAACTGTAAATCGATACCCAACCGAGACTGAATTCCATTCAAATACAATTGAATCCTTGTAGTGATAGTAACCATCCTCCGGGTAATTTATCACAGGAGCACACCCCGTTTCACAGGTCGTAGACAAGGTTTCCTCAGTCTTCAAATTATTCCAAGGAGCCATGGCAATTGAGAAAACAACATAAATCGATAAGGTAATCACTAAGGCGTCCCTCACCCAGATAACACTCCGACTAGACATCTTCACCACCTTTTAGAGTTCTCTTGGTGAGCATGATCCCAAATATTATGACCACGGAAATAGCGCCCACGTAGACCAAGACCTGGATAACTGCCAAAAATTCAGCGTCTGCCAAGATGAACAGGCATGCTGTCAACAAGAAAACGGTTGCCAACCAGACCACTGAATGAACAATATCATTCCCATTTACAACGGCCCAGGCCGAGGCTAGGATTAAGCTCGCCAGACCCCAGAAAACGAGAACCGCTAAATCCAAACTATCAGGCCTCGGTTGGTGATTCCTCGGTAGTCAGTCCACTCAAACTTGAGTTGCTTGTTGGTTCCATGTGTAGACAATCTGCTGGACATACCTTGACACAGACTGAACAGCCAATGCAGAGGGTATAGTCAAAATATGGATTCTCCACGTTGCGGAGCTTGCCGCTCTTAAGTGTCTTGTCATGAGGTCCTACATCCATGATAATACAATTGGTAGGACAATTGTCCACACATTTGCTACATCCAATACAAGGGTCAATATCCAGTACTGGAGATTCCATCATATAATTAGTAAGGGGAAGTTGAGGAAGATCCTCAAGGTCAACTTTCATTGTACGGGCTGGATAGATTAATCCTTCACGGCTTGTGTCGGCCATTTCATAAAAATCAGTCATAGTCATAGCGCCTGTTGGACAATAATCCTCACAGAATCCACAAAACATACAGTGGCCAAAATTTATTGCAGGCCTTTCGGGTTTATGCTTCCGTTTGGCCAGGTGTGAACCGTACCACGCCCTATCGTGTTCTTCATCCGATAATTCAACAGGCTTCATTTTCAAACATCTATTGGGACAGACCTCTGCACAAATTCCACAACCAATACAAAGATCCCAGATTATGGCATTCATTCCTCTGTAGGTTGGAGGCGGATCCCTTTTCTCCAAAGGATACATCACAGTGGCTGGTTTTCCAAATGTTGATTTGAAAAATTGTTTCATCGTTACTTTCATTGGATTAACGAAAATATCCATAATTCCTAGTTCACTTTTTTCACTCATTAGAATACCTCTGGAAGATTAACTATCGCCGTGAAATAGGGGTAGATCTCAACCATAAATATAACGATAAGGATATTTATCAGAGATAAAGGTAATAATTTTTTCCAGCCCAAAACAAGAATCTGGTCGGTTCTTATACGGGGCACAGACCAGCGTATAAATATCCAAAATATGATAATCAAATACACTTTGATCAAAAACCAGATTTCAGGGGGAACAGGCCAAGGTCCAGCCCATCCACCCAAAAATAGAATGGTCGCAACTGCTGCTCCTGCAAAACCTCTAATATATTCTGCCATCAAAAAGAACATGAATCTGATTCCACTATATTCAGTTGTCCATCCTTCAACTAATTCTGCCTCAGCTTCCGGTAAATCAAAAGGTACCCTTTCAACTTCAGCTAAAATACATACCATGAAAACGACAAAACCGATAAACTGAGGAATAATATTCCACATTGGTAAACCAAATAGCCAAGTAGACTCACGCTGTTGTTCAACAATAGTCACGGGATCAAAAGAGCCGGCTACCAGAAACACGCCTGCCATGCTAAGAAGTAATGGAATCTCATACGACATTAATTGGGCTGCTGACCTCATACCACCAATCATTGAATATTTGTTATTTGAAGCCCAGCCAGAAGTTAAAATTCCTATAGGAGCTATAGAAAAAGCAGCCATTATAACCATTAAACCAGCGGGTGCTGAAGAAGCTGCAAATCTATCAGACAACGGAAATAAAGCCAATAGAAAGACAGATGAAGAAATGAATATTATGGGTCCCATTGTGAACAGAAACCTGTCTGCCTTAGTGGGTATTATTAATTCCTTAGTAAACGCTTTTATTCCATCAGCCACATTCTGTAGGATACCAATGCCACTATAGTTTTCCTTGAACTTCCAAGAGGGTGCATTGCCTGACAGGTCTTCCCCTACTTCTCTCAAAGACCTAAAAGATAGCATTGGGCCTCTCCGATCTTGGATACGAGCTGCTATTTTCCTTTCCAAGTGTATCACCAAAATCAAATTGGTCATACCTACCATCAAAGCGATGTTCACTGCATAAAACCATGCCATTGTATCTAGACCTCCATCAGTAGCTAACCAATCTGCAAACCAACCTGCCGGATTGCTAAATGGAGGGAATAAACCTTCCTGAAATTCAAATATTGGTATAAGAATCCTGATTGACAACTCGGCCATAATCCGGCATGCACCGAATAAGGTCATTTGTCAGTCTCCCCTATACAAATGTCTACACTTCCCATAATCGCGGGAATATCTGCAACCTTGTAGCCCTTGAGATAGTGAGGGGCTGCCGAAATCGTGGTGAACATCGGACTCTTGATCTTCCACCTGTAAGGACGATCCGTCCCATCCCCTACTATGTACATAAGCGCCTCACCCCTAGAATCCTCGGTTCTGCGAAAGGCCTCTCCCTGTGCGCGAACTGGAATCGTCGAGGCTAACGTTGGCCCCTTAGGCATCTTTTTGAAACAATCACGGATTATTCTCATCGATTCCTTCATTTCATCTATACGGACCATATAACGGCTGAAACAATCGCCATACCCGGGGCCCGCCTCTCGTGTTTGAATGTCCCAATCAATTTCCTCGTAAATCTCATAGGGGTCATTTCTTCTTAAATCAAATTTAGTTCCACAACCTCTCATATTAGGGCCAGTGATTCCAAGATTCTGGGCCTGGGCCGCCGTAAATTTACCAACATCCTCAGTTCGCATGCGGAAAATCTTGGAATTCTCAAAAAGGTCGCTGTATTCATCCAGCCGTTGCTCGAAAAGTTTCATGACCCTTTCAGCTTTCTCCACAAAACCATCTGGCAGGTCTCTTTTCACGCCTCCGATCCGGATATAATTGTAAAGAAGTCGACTTCCGCTTGGAACTTCAAGAAGATTCAAAAATAATTCACGATCTCTCCAGAAATAAAGGGCTCCAGTGATATGACCTAAATCGGGCATATATGAACCAGCCCACATCAGATGAGAAGCAAGTCTTTGAAGTTCTAACATTATAGTACGAACATATTTTGCCCTTTCGGGTATCTCTACATTCATCAATTCTTCGACAGTCAGAACATAACAGTGTGTCCAAGTGGTAGAACTGGCATAACAAAGACGATCTGGCAAAGTGGTATTCATAAAATATTTGCGACGTTCACCCATTTTCTCGACTGAACGGTGAAGATATCCCAATTCGGGGTCGGCATCAGTTATTGTTTCACCATCTACCTTGACCTTCAATGTCCATAGACCATGAGTCATAGGATGCTGCGGACCCATACTAATCCACATCTCAGCCATTACCACTCCTCTTCGTGTATCTCATACACATAATCCTTCCTCAAAGGATGACCTGCAAAACCTTCTGGTAGCAATACTCGGCGCAAATCAGGATGGCCTACAAAATAGATTCCCATCAGATCAAAAGCCTCTCTCTCATGCCAATTAGCCCCTCCCCATAAATCAGATATTGATTCTATGGTAGGTGTATCTCGTTCGAGAAATACATGCACTTCCGTCATCACAGACATATCAGTTGAACCAACAGTAACGGACTTGTTTATAGACGTAAAATGATAAACAAGCTCAAATTCTGGTTGATTGTCGATTGCAGTTATCAATGAACAGTGTTCAAATCCAAAATCATCCCTCAGTTTAGTAAAAAACTCTTTGGAAGAATTCTTATCAATATCCAATTTGACAACATTATCCCTAATCATCGAAGCGTTACTAACTCCCTTAAAGGCTGACAGCTCCTGCATTAGCTCCTTGATTTCCATGCTTAACGTCTCAAGAACATGCCCGGTTCCTTTTCCCTGATCTTCTTTTGCAAAGTCAGAAAACCATGCATCAAAGCTTCGGGTCTAACCGGACATCCTGGAATATATACATCAACAGGCATGAATGTGTCTGCACCAGCCACAACGGAGTAAGAATCCCAGTAGGGACCTCCAGATATTGCACACTCACCCATCGCAATAACCCATTTGGGTTCCGGCATTTGCTCATAAAGCGTCTTCAACTTTGGACGCAGTTTTTCACAAACTGGTCCATTGACAATTAAAACATCACACTGCCTCGGAGAAGATCGGTAAACCACACCAAGCCTATCAATATCATGATCTGGTGCAGACGCCTGACCCATTTCTATAGCGCAACACATTATGCCTAAATGTAGAGGATAAGGAGAAACTCTCTGTCCAAAATTAAAGATAGGTCTAGTCACACGATTAACCAACTCACGCATGCCTGTAGCCTCTGCCACATTGTAAACTGCATTATCTATCCATTCTAACAATTGATCTGAACGAAGAGTGAGCCAATCTCCATGAGGGGCTTCCATTATTTCGTCTGAATCAGTTGTTTGAGCACCCACACCTCTTCTAAGACCGGGATTGCCACGCACTCTCTTAGAGCTCATATCCAAATCACATCCTCTTTTCTAAAAGCGTACCACAATCCCAGTAAGGTCAACAGAAGAAACAACAACATTACAACTTTA
>DQOP01000136.1 GCA_015658585.1 Candidatus Poseidoniales archaeon
CCACCCAATGATACCAAGGGAGTCCTACAGGATATCCACTGGTCAATGGGAGCTATTGGCTACTTCCCGACCTATACACTTGGAAACCTGTATGCCGCTCAGCTTTACGCCGCAGCTTTGGCTGATGACCCTACTATTACAGAAAAGATAGCCAAAGGCCAATTCACGGTTCTTTTGGACTGGATGCGAAGTCATATCCACGTTCATGGTTCAAAACTGCTTCCTGCTGATCTGATGGCCCAGGCCACTGGAAAAGAACCAAGTAGCGATGCCTTTGTCGATTATCTACAGTCAAAATTTACCAAGATCTACGGGCTTTGATCTGGTAGCCCCGCTCGGATTCGAACCGAGGTCTCAGGCTCCAAAGGCCTGAATGATGGACCGCTACACTACGGGGCTATGTTTGTCCAGAGAATGGTGTCTTTACAAATGTGCCCGTGCGAACAATGATTAATAACAGCCCCTTGGTAACTTGACCAAGATGACCGCAGGCGACAGATTCATGAAGAAAATTGAGGACTACTATGGTGAGTTAGGTTATCCTGTCGCTTGGGATGGTGAAGGTTCGAAGAGACAGTTGGAGATAACCCTCAAGTCGTCATCAGGCCATTTTGTTAAGGCTGTCCTGCTTGCACGTGGAAATGATATAGTAATAAGGGATGAGTGGGGAAGAGAGCAGATAATCAAGGCCACCCGTGGTAATCTCCGGTTGATCAAGAGTTGGTCTAAAGAACAGAGTTGGTCTGAAGAACGTTAATCCGGTAATCGACTCATACTCTTGCAATCGGGTCTTGATAGTATCTCAAGGTTCTTGACCACATCATTTTCAAAATTAAAGATCCAGGGTTCACACCATCCAATCTCAGTCTTCAATATCTGTTCAGGAGTATAGTCCTGTAGAACCATTACAATTGCACGTATACTGTTGCCATGGGCGCTGACCAGGATCTGCTTTCCTTCTGAGATATGAGGCATAATAATGTCTTTCAAATAGGGAATCACGCGATCAGCCGTGCCCTTCAATGATTCGCCTCCTGGAGGGGGAACATCATAGCTTCTTCTCCAGATATGAACTTGGTCTGCACCGAATTCTTCGGCTGCCTCGGCCTTGTTCCGACCCACCAGATTCCCATAGTCTCTCTCGTTAAGGGCCACGTCCTTCTCAATTTGAATATCGGTTTGCCCTATCCCTTCCAGGATAATATCCAGAGTATCCTGTGCCCTGACCAGATCCGATGTGAAGGCCATGTCAAATTTATAATTCTTTAGAAGGGGAACGGCCTGTCCGGCCTCATCGATGCCCTGCTGGTTAAGTCCGACGTCTTTCCATCCAGTAAAACGGTTCTGGTCGTTGTAGACAGAGAGGCCGTGCCTCACCAGGACGAGTTTTCCACGGTTCATCATTAGGTGAATGATTCTATCGAAACTTCCCCATATTTAGGTAACGGTTTGGCCTTAATCCCCAGTTGTTTCTCAACCTGCTTCGCTAACTCTTTGGTTGAACCGTGTACGGTGTAGACCTGTTTCGGGGCGCATTCCTCTATGAATTTCATGGTCCCTCCAAAATCTGAATGATCACTGACGGGGAACCCGGCATCCACACCCCTCATGGCCCAGCTTGCGAAGGCGCACCAACCGGAGACCCTTGCCACCTTCGCCCCATTCCTCCTCAGGTCTTTAACGACCGTATCTGGTCTCCTGCCACTGGTCGCTGTCGTGGACGTGACTAGCAATCCCGGTTTCTTCTTCTCTTCCTCATCCAGTTCTGTGTAGGGGACATACTCCAGCGGCACCCCGTGTTTTTTGTAAACGTCACTGACCGAAGCCACGATCTCGGAAACTGCCGGTACAACTCCTCCATTGTTCGCGGTTGCTATCACTTCCTGAGCCTTGCCCAATGAATAAGCCCCTACGATACCACCTCCATTGGATGAGGTCACCTCGATCCAAGCCTGGAGATCCTTCAATACTTCGTTTCTGTTAGGTAGGGTCTGGTCCGGCTTGCCATAGGTCGACTCAATTATCAGGGTTTCACAGTCGCGGGGTTCGGCAATTCCTGCGGTCACGGTCCCGTAGGGGTTGTAGTCTCCAGTGTAGAGGACTTCGCCACATTCGATCATCGCGGAACCCAGTACATGTCCTGCTGACACGAATTCGAGTTCGAAATCATTGATTCTGAATTTTTTATGATAATCATGTGGTGTGGCCTTCTTTGATCCAGTTCTTACTTTCATTACATCGGCCGTAGGCTTTGTCATATGGGTCCGAGGTCTGAGATGATCCGAATGTGCGTGCGTCACAGCACCGTCAGGCCTACCGCTTGAAGGATCAAGGTAGACAGTTCTTTTATCTTCCTTAATACAAATCCCCTTATGCTGGAAGACTTCCAATTACTTACCGCCTTTGAAGCTGAAAGAATATCTGGAAGGTTCCCTCCATCGATGGCCTGTGAGGTATCTACATAAGTTGCAACGGAAACCGATTGCAACCTTGCCTCCATACAAGGTAGCATTATGAACCTTTTTTAGAGGAGAAGTACAGACTGGGCATGGTTGACCAGGTGATGCAAATTCACCTCTATGGTGATGGTGTCCACTTTGATCCTCTCCAGGTCTTATTCGTCGCCATCTCTTTACCACCGGATCATAACCCAAGCCCTGTTTCCTAAAGTCGCTCTCATCTGCCTCAGGCACGGCACCAACAGACCGCGTTCTTATTCCAATTTTTACTTTTTTGGATTGTATGGCGACGACCCTCATCCGCTCCGCAGACAATCGGTAATTCTCATCTTTGCTCTTCAGTCTCTTCAATGTATGTTTGTGCATTTTGGTCTGTGTATCCACAGAACCTCTCTCTTTTAGGACCTCCAGTACTGTCTCAACAATTACTTTCTTGCTGGGCTTTCGGTAGTCCATGATAACTAATTGAACACACAGGTTAAAGGCTGCCGGAACCCAATAGCAATTTTTATTATCCCATTACAACAATCGGTATACAACCGGAGGTTCATATGTCGATTGATGAAGTAGATAAATTGTTCTATCTGCTGGAGAATCCCACGCGCCGTCGTATTCTTCAATTATTGTCGGTAGAGCGCCAGTATCCTTTGCAATTATCACGTGAGATAGATGTTACGCAGCAGGCAGTGGTAAAGCACCTTAGAATACTGGAGCAACATGGTCTGGTCAAGTCTCGTGATGAGCCAAGTAGTCGTGGCCCCAACCGCCGTGTATACGCTGCCTCCAGGGAAGTTTCCCTTCACATAGATATCGGCCCCTCCACTTACAAGCAGAAGGCTGAAACGGATTTTGACATATCAAGTCTTTCGGAACAAAATAGAAGAGTGTTGGATGCGGTTGCGGAATCACGCCATATGGATTCCAAGGCCCGCATGGATCTTTTGTCCCGCGTCTCTGAGGATTTAAGGAAATCAATTAATGATGTTGAAGACGAGAGGCGGAGTCTGATGGCTCTTGTGGGAGAATTGAACCGAGAGATAAGCTCTACAGCCCAGAGTGCCGATTGTACGTATGAAGAGCGCAGGCTTTTACATCACATATTACACAATAAGGATTACACTATCGAGGGTGCAGCTGCATCTTTGGGTCTTCGCGAGGCCGAGATTAGATTGATACTGGAAAGTTTACAGAACCGTGGTCTGACAAGATGATGGCACGTATTCTTAAATAGAATAGTAAAATCGCTTCACAAGTTCATATGTATCCACTTAGAAAAGGACTGCTTGTAGTGTTGACAATTTGCCTGTTTCTTCCTCTTTCACCAGCAGAGGATCCAGTCTATAGAGTGGATGGTCTGCCTGATGGTTTACACTTTGTGACAGGGGCATCATATGAGATAACCTTGACTGCAAGCAACTATTCGGCGATCTCTGCTGTAAATATTACAGTGACCAACGGAACCTTGAGCGAAACTATTGAATTCACTGCCGATGTTCAACAATTGGTTCTTTCAAGTAGCAACGATGGCTGGATATTCAATTGGCAGGCGCCTGAAGAATCATTTGAACTGGGGGAAGGAGAAGCTGAACTATCGATAATCTTTGAGGATCAGGATGGAGGGATTTGGTCCACCTACAATTCTGTTTTGAGACCACCAGCGATAGACGTACATCATGAGCCTGGAGTGCCACAATGGGCATTGTCCATGGCTTGGACCGGAGCCAGTTTAACGGTCGTCCTGACCGTCATAGGTGCTATCGTCTTACGAAGGGACCGTTTAACGTAAGGTATATATGCTATCATAGGTGTGCTAAAGTTCTGACTTCGGTCAGAGGACATAACTATGAAGCGCAGAATAGTGAACGATGAGCAGGCAGTTTCGCCTGTAATTGCTGTCATTTTGATGGTGGCTATTACAGTTGTTCTGGCTGCAGTACTGTATGTTTGGGCTAGCAGTTTCCTTGGTGGTACAACCAAGAATGCACCAACCGGCAGTATGATAGCAAGCGAAGACGGAAGTGGCGTCTGGACGATTCAGATCGTCAAGCTCAACCCACAAGTTTCCGTAAACTCAGTACACTGGTATCTACTGGATGTACAGGGGAATACTAAGACTGATGGCTTAGTCTCTGATGTATACGGCTACTACTCAGGCCAGGGTAAAGCTGTAGTCTTCGTTGACAACGACTTCAATGGTAAGATTAGCCCAGGTGACAAATTTGAAGTTCACCCAGGTGAAGCTGATTCGGATCTAGCGAGTGTTTCAGATGTAACTGACTACTCGTTCCGTATGAAGTTCGAGCCAACTGGTGACGTAATCGGTTACGATATAGGTCTACAATCATAGATTTAGTGTCGCCAGAAATAGAGCGGGGCTGTGAAGCCCCGTTCACCAGGTAAATGGGGGCTTTGGCTCCCATCTACCAAATTTTGTTTTTTAATCTAACCAGGGTACTCTTTGTACCGGCTCAGCACCTTTTTCTAAACCGGACTTGACCTTTGCATTAGGTACTAATTCAAGGATAACATCCTCGATGTTGGAGTGTCTGGGAGGTTTGCCAACCTCTAGTCTTTCACCACTCAATGCTGCATCTGGATATCTCTTAAGGAATTCCATGGCCCCACTATCCCAAGGTGCAGGACCCTTGTGTGGGACTATTTCCGGAAGTTCGACCGTTGAGGTTTCAATGACAATAAACCCAGAATCCTCCAGATTGGCATTCCACGCAATCGGTTCGAATTCACCTATTGCCTTGTAGATCTTTCTTCCTTGTCTTTGGAGCCATGGCAACGCCGTTTCCTCATTTCCTCCTGGATGAGGAAGTATGACTGTAGTAACGTACCCTTGCACAACCCGTTCTTTCTTCTTCGGAAAGAAGAAATCGATAGATGGTTTATCCCTGAAGGCTTTGGCCGCTAGAACGGCCGCTCCCAATCCCCTAAGAGTAACTCCAGCCGCAACATTTCGACCTTTGTCTACAGGGTCGGGTAGCATGATTGGAGAATCCGGTGCACCTTCAACAACACCTAAATCCACGGGTGGTCGCCAGCTAGATATCTGCTCGATAAGATTTGTGAATCCCAGATATCTTATACATAGGATTTCAACTAGATAACCGGAAAACCCCCCTACCGAAGCTCCAGCCCCATAGGCGTTAGCACCTTTCAGAAATTGTTTGGTCAGCCTTATCTGGTCCTCCATTCCTGAAATGTTCTGCTTTACCCATTCAGTATGGAAAGGAGTCCTGTCTACGGCGGAGATTGGATGGGCCGAGTCATCGATTGCATAACAGGGAACAATATCAATACTAATTCCGTCGATTTCACCACGCAAATAAGGATGTTGAGAGTAAAGTTCTTTTCCGTCCGGAAGAATTTTCCTAGCCGCGTTCAACCCCTTTTTTTTCAGGTCCGTTCCCGATTCAAATCTTAGGAAGAGGTCTATGTCTGCGCCTTTCAGAAAGGTTCCTTTTGCCACAGATCCAACAATTAATGGACTAAAATCAATTTCCTTGTTCGAACTTGCCTCATCGAGCAGCCTCTGGGCTAGCTCTGTCATTTGCGTCACTTCCTTTTCATTGGGTTGAACCCTTTTCAGGACCTCTTGAAGGATATTATTCACTCTTCCTCAGGGGATTGGTTAAATTTACCTTTATGCCAAGCCTTTGCCCTCTCCTTCTGGGCTCTTTTTTTCAGTGTTTCAATGTCGTCTTTGACAGGAAGTAAGATAGGCGCTAGGAACACCACTATTCCCAATATCAGTAAAATAATTCCCAGCATCAGATTCTTTCCGGTCATGATAGATTCTAGAAAAACACTGATTGCAATCAAGGCAAAGATTGTAGTGCCCCATATTATTTTGCGATACCTGCTCTCACTGAAGTAATATTTGTCCCCCTCGTCAGGTATCTCTACCGAGAATTCCGCTTCAGGAATCACTATCTCTTTATCGTCAATTCTGGGCCTTTCCAGTTTTCTCTTTCTTATGTACCATGTTGCTACCAGTCCTCCTATCAGGAAAGCAATTTGTCCATAACCAGGGTCTCCAGCCTCTGTGGCGGCCCAGATTGCATACAACACAGCTACCCAGATAGAGGTTATTATCGCGTAGTATAGATTCATTCAGTTATGCAAGCTAGGTTTTAGCTTCCATAGTTATTGCCTCTACAGGACATGCAAATACACAGAGTGTACAACCCGTACATGTATCTTCGAGAATCAGGGCCTTTTTGGATTCGAATTGTGAAGTACGCGCCATCAGGTCCCAGGATATCATATCTATTGAGGCAAAGTTACAGAAGTACACACATTGGGTGCAACCAATACATTTTTCGTTATCGACAAGTGCTAGGTAATCCTTCCCTCGAGGTAGAGAATCAAGGGTTTGTTTTCTGATGCCCTTGAACATATCTTTCGCTTTTTCGATACCTGTTGAAGGAAGTTCTTCCTTGTTCAATACGTCTTTGGCCCTATTGAGCCATTTGTTCGGTTTGTGGAAGAAAAGGGCAGTGTCGTCTGATGTCATTACTATAGGAGCTTCTACAACAGTTTCTGAGGATGTTTCAGCAGGCACTTCCTCGGTCACAGTCTCTGTAGATCCGGCTCCCGTGCCGATATCAGCGGGATCAGTTATCAGGACCGCAGTAACAGGGCAGACCTCTTCACAGGCTTTGCAAACTATGCAGTCCGGTTCCCGGGACATTATTGCCTTCTTGTCGGAGGCCGGGTGTTCAGGTGTGTCTATCCATTCGAAAACATCGACCGGGCAGGCATCGATACAGGCCCCATCGGCCACACAGATATCGAAATCAAC
>DQOP01000060.1 GCA_015658585.1 Candidatus Poseidoniales archaeon
GCATGGAAGAACATGCCATGGAATGAATTCTGGAATTTAATTATGGATAGCCTGATTTCCTTTGTTGGAGGCGGAGATCTCAATCTTGACCAAAGTATGAAGACTGGTGATTTCTCAAAAGAGTTGGAAGAATTCTCTGAACGTTATCCCTCAATCAAGGCCCAATTGATTGACAGGCGCGACGCTCATATGTCCGTTAGTCTGGTGAAACTTTTCCGAACAAAAAAATATGATAGGATTATTGCAGTTGTTGGCGAGGGCCACATAGAGGGAATAAGTACTAGACTATCATCCTTGAATCCAGAAATAGTTAGGCTTAAGGATTTGTTACAGAGGAAAGACAATAGCGTTTCCTTCTCGATCGAGGTCTAGAAATCGTAAGTAATGGAGAGTCGATAATCCCAGTTCGCTTGAACTGGTGTTCCGTTGTTAGTAAAGGCTATTGTGACTTGGTATTCTCCTAATTCTAATCCATTTCCCTCATTGTCAAAAAATGTAGAGCCCCAACTGGCAGTCTCCCCCCCACATCCTATACTTCCTTGATTACTACCGATGTCACTTCCTGAAGAATCCTGAACGGTAATTGAATAATCAAGTCCTCCAACACCGACACATCCAATCTCACTGAATTCCACTTCTACAGAGGACACGAAGATCTCAACATCTAGATTGTAATTCTCATCACTGTTCTGAGCAACAAATGTCCCGTCCTGCCCTTCTTCCGAATAATCCTCTGGAACCACTTGTAGGATCTTGGTTATTTCTCCCGTTTCATCATTCTCGTCCACTACCACCAGAGTGACATTGTAGTAGCCACCAGCAGACCATGAGTATTCGGTTGAGGATTCATTCACGGTCCTTTCGATTCCATCACCAAAATCCCATTTATACTCCGTTATTCCTCCGTCAGGTCCATTGGAATCACTGGCATCCAGGGTGATATTGGAATTGGCTCTGACCTTTTCCACTTCACTTCCACCATCCTTGAAGACAAATTCAGCGGTTGGCCCCAGTGACTTGATCTCAACGCTCTTTGTAGTGGATCCCTCTTGTCCACTCCCATCTTCAACAGTCAATTTTACATTGTATGTTCCAGCCATCCCCCAACTATGCTGAGGTGATTTCAACGAAGATGTCTGATTGTCACCAAAGTCCCAAAGGTAATCCAAAGCTTCGCCTTCAGGATCATATGAATCCTCACCAGAGAATTGTATCGACTCTTGAGTAAAGACCGAGGTCGTGTCAGCTTTGATTGAGGCTACAGGCGGTAGATTCGTAACCGAAAAGGAATGAGTGACTGCACTGGCTTCACCGTCTGGGTCCTCGACCGTAAGCGTGACACTGTAATCGCCTTCATCCAGTTCCATCTTGAATTTGCTCTGTTTGGAAGCAGTGTAAGTCGGTCCGCCGGCCTCCCCCAGATCCCAATTGTAGGATAATATGTCGTTGTCCGGATCGCTACTTGCCATCCCATTGAACGTAACTTCCTTTCCTTCTGAGTATGCACCACCATTACTTGGAGTGGTTATTGTGGATGTAGGTGGACGATTGCCTGGTTCTACACTTATCACGACTATATCCTGTCCTGTAAGTCCACTGGGGTCTCTGACCATCAATGTAAGAACTAAATCGTTTCCCGGTGTATCAATGACAACCAAATCCGACATCTTGGTACTCAGGTCAATAGGACTTCCCAAACCTGACAACGTCCACATGTACTGCAAATCATCCCCATCAGGGTCGATTGAAGCCGAACCGTCAATCTGGAATGGTTTTCCCGCCTCCATAACTGATGCTTGTCTTGGCATCAGAATCAGAGCCTCAGGTGCACGGTTAGTTTCGCCATTTTCACTATCATCAAGGCACCCGCCAAAAGACATCACGACGACCGTGAAAGCTGCTGCCAACGCCTGAATCCTCCGCATCGGTTGTCCTAGATTGGCCATGTATTAAGAGTATGCGCTACGTTCAGATTACTATACTGTTTCGGATAGGTCTTTTCGCGCCGCAGGCTTCGCAGTGCAGGATTAGTGTCCGCGCACTTCTTAGAAAAGATGTATCTGGCCGGTTACACTCCTGGCATACGACAAACGTGTCAATGTAGGAGCTGACCCGCTCTTTGATTTTCCTTGCAGGGACCCTACCTTGGAGAACCAATCTTCGGTTATTGATTGAGCCTGCCGTTCCCAGTTCTTGCAGTAGAAACTTATAGAGATGATTCTCATCCCTTCTGAGGATATCAACTATCTCTGTAAAGTTCCGAATTATAGTTTTTTTACTACCTTCATGGAGAATGTCTGGAACGGGCGGACTAAAACGCTCCGCATTATTCATAACGTCTTCCAAACCTTCTCTGGCCCTATCCAACAATTTTTGATAGTCTAAATCCACAATCTCCCAAATGGTCCCTTTGTAAAGGTTTTCGTTTTACTATGCCCTTCTTAGAAATCCATAAATGAGTCCCAAGGAGTATCCAAAATGTTGAATAAACATTACTATCGGTGCATACAATGCCTGTTTGAGAGACTTAGTTTGTTTTCCTACCAATATTCCCGTAGCGCCTAGGATAGCAAAATATGCAACTGTTATTCCCAAAGGAATTTCGATAGTCACTATATTTTTAAAATATTCAGCACTATCAATATAATTAGAAAGTGCAAGAGCGTATAATACAAACATAATTCCAGACGCAAATAGAAAGAGATAGTATCGAGGATGAAAGCTATTTGGGTGCATTCTCGTTAC
>DQOP01000124.1 GCA_015658585.1 Candidatus Poseidoniales archaeon
CACCTACATCTACAGACCCCTCACTTGATCCACCTTCGGCAATCACCAGAGAAACTTCAGCTTTCTCGTTCACATTTACAGTAAGCTGGATGATCTGTTCTGTTGTTTCCGGATCACTCTCATCGTTGTCTCTGCACCTGAGGTCTACGTTATACTCTCCATACAATGCATTTTCCGTGGCTCGAATAGTTACAGTTATCCCTTCTATGGTTCCATTCTTCCCAACCTCGACGGATGCTAAATTCGTGGCTTCCGATGATAATGCGGTTTGACCATCATGGCTCCACCAGGTCCTCAATCCACTGCTCTGTAAGTCACCGTCATTGGTGATGTCTAGTTGGAAGTCCTTAGGATCGGTAAAGAGATTCTCTATCTCTACTTTGAGGTCCAGAGTACTATCGGCATCTATATCTCCAGAGCCATCAGTGGGGTCATCGAACCTGAATTCAAATTCATGCTCATCTGCTGTAGCTTCACCTAGAAAAAAGCTGATACTAATCAGCAAAGTCACTAAAGTTAGAGTTCTTACCCCAGTCATATCAGGTCGAGTTCTAACCAACGCACGATATAAATTTTGTGCCGGTAAATTGAGTAAAGCCTATACGTGGCTATCTATCTTACAATAACGTGGAGATAACCGACAACCATTTTCATTTGGATCCATCCGGTAGGAAGGAATTGGCCGTCAAGGATTTCATTAAGGCTGGAGGAACTCGTTTGGTGTTGGTCCATAAACCATATGGTTCCTGGAAAAAAATAGATAGTTTTCAAAGCCAAGTTAAAACGACTCTAAAATTGGCAGAGAAGGCCAGAGAAACAGGTGCCAAGGTTGCCGTGGTTGCAGCACCTCATCCGATAGAATTGCTCAAACTTCTTGAATTCAATTCCTCTTCTCAAGCCTCGGAGATTTATTTCGAGGCCGTTGATTATTGTACATCTCTTGTTGATGAGAAAAAAACGGTTGGATTAGGTGAGTTAGGTCGTCCTCACTTCGAAGTCGAACCTACAGTTTGGGATTTGGCGAATGAGGTTCTGACTGAGTCTCTATCAAGGGCCAAGGAGGTCGATGCTGCGGTAGTTCTCCACACCGAATCCGCTACTCCTGAAGTTATGGCCGACTTATCTCGGATTGCTTCCAATGCTAAATTCCCCAAGTCCCGTCTGGTCAAACACTATGGTGGGCCGAGTGCGCTTGAAGACCCTCATGGACTCGTGGTTTCTCTTATATCCTCTTCAACCAATATTGAAATTGCGGCCAAATCCGAATTTATGCTGGAAACTGATTATCTGGATGATCCACAGAGACCGGGCGCAGTAATGGGACCCAAGACCGTACCTCGCAAGACACACAAGGCTCTCGAGAATAATATCCTATCCGAGGATCAGGTTTACAACATACATACCAAACTACCAGATTCAGTCTACCATGAATTTCTTTAGATTTCCACTTTTTCATCGGACTTAAGTTCCCATTCAAGATTCATTCTCCATTGCCTGCACCATGCCTCTATGACGTGCCTTTCCTGATTCCCACCCCTAAATTCAGTGATCGTGACGTCTTTTCCTCTCTTTGACATCTTGAAGGCACCGGTCGTTCGAGTCGAACTGAAAATCACGTTGCAGGCTCCCAATCCGAATTTTTGTTTGACATCCTGACTCAGATAATGCGATAGCCTGTCAGCTTGTGTAAGAACAAAACTGCCCTGGAAAAGGTGCCCTTTGACCCTTTCCAGATCCTCACTTATAATCCAGTACAAGGTCTCACTTCCTTCCTTCAAAAATCCTTTCACCAGAATTCCTTCTTCTTCCAGTTTTGAAAGTATTTTTCTCAGTTCAGCCATTGGAATCTCACCCTTGAGAAGCATTCCAAGATCCTCCGCAGAGATAATTCCAAACGATAATATCAGTCTCTTGACAACCCTGAACCTGGCTTCGTCAGCCTCGTAAATTCGATTGACCGGTAAAGTACGATAATTTCCTCTTGTGGTTCGTACTAGGTTAAGGGACTGGTACAGTCGGGTCAGAGATCGCTTGAACGAGTCTGGATCCATACCACTTCTCCTGTAGAGTTCTTCACGTGGCAAACCTTTGGAATCTATTGTCAGAGCCAAAAGCCTTCTATCTTCTGGTTCCGAAACCATGTTTCTGGCATCACGGTAGATTATAGCATCTCTTACGGTACAGTAGGTGGAGTAACCAGGAATCATTACACCTTGCACTATTTCCATTTCGTTGCCGTAATCTCGAGGATGAAAGAAACGTCCTTGAATTCTCAAGGAAAGTTCATATTCTGAACGTATACCTCCCATCTCACGGAATGCTTCCACCGCGTTTCGGAATCTTCTTTCAGGATGTATTCTCTGTTTCCAAAGCAAGTAGCCGTATATCTCTCGTTTCTGGTAGGAAAGATTAATGACTGGACCCTTGACCAACCATTCCCTTATTCTCTGATATCCCTTGCTTTCGAATTTCTTTATTATGGCTGCGTCGAGTTCTTCTATTCGAGTTCCAGCAAAGGCTTTGACTCTAATAATATTGCTGTGAAAGTTCTCTTGGTATGTCGCAAATTCATCCAAAGCGTCTAGGAACTTCTCGATTCCCAGTTCCTCATTCAGTACTACTTCTCTGACATCCAGTAACCCGGACATGGCCCAGGCTTCCATATATCCTGTGACCATCCCTCCGGATACGATTGGATGTGTCCAGGCTTCACCATATTGGGCGTACATTTCTCTTCGGATATGAGTGAGGAGCGGGTCTCTCCAGGAAATAACCCTCGTCACCTTTTTTTCCTCAGTCTTTTTTATACTTTCAACTTCCTCAGTTAGGCAATAGGTGAATAGGCGCGTAGCTCCTACGACAACTATTCTAGAAACTATATTCTCTTCTTGTAGTTGATTCAGAATACTTCTTGTAACATTGAGTGGCATCCCACATTCTCTTCTTAATTCGGCAAAGGTAAGAGGACCAATGGCCCGTAATTGGTCGATTACCAGTTTCTTTTCAGGTTCTTCAGGAGATTCGTATTCCGTCAATAATCGGTATCGATTGTGCGTTGTCCAGGGATTACGATTTCGGTTGTAACGATGAACCATCAGCTTTTCTTCTAAGGTCCTTAGTGCCCCGTGTACCAGTTCTGGTTTCAGTTCCAGTTCCTTGGTTATTTCGCTTTTGGTCACCGGTGGGCTTCTTTTGAGCATATCCACAATCAGGCTTTGGATTTTTCCCTCAGGTTCCTTTCTGAACAAGGCTTGGTACATCCCAACTTTATTGGCAGGCACGTACCTTAGTTTCCCTCCTGAAAACCTTCCTTGTAGTATTGCATCTGAATCTCTCCATTCCCACCATTCCTCGAGATCGGGGTTGTCTAATCTATGAAATACGGTTCTTGGAGAGGCAACGTCAATGTGCTGATCAAAAAGCGTTTGCAAACTTGAAAATTTCCTGAATAGCTTATAGTCAATAAACTCTCTCAGAATCCTGTCAGGAATGACATCTATGTCTCCATGCGATTGTGCCTCTAGATAAATCACATCTTCAGCCATCAAATATTGGGGAGTACTTTGACCTAGGACAAAATTCCCACCTTGAATAGTTCCCTGTTCTTCTAAATCGTAAAGTGATTGGCTGATGACTTCCTCTGGTAATCTGAGTTCAAGAGCGATCTCTTCTACAGCCCTTGGTCCGACGAAACCGATATGTTTTGTAATAAGGTAATCCAGTGCTTTTTCATAGGATGCACTATTCCCAATTTCCCGCTTGATGAATCCATCCACCATTCTGCAAACGAGATAATTTCTTTCTAATTCATCACTAATCTTTTTCGATTTGATGTCTTTCAGCCCTTTCAATTTTTTGTAGACCTTTTCCGCTTCTTTCGATAATTTTTCGTCAGAACCATAGATGGTCTTGTAGTAGCGAATCAATTCGGGAGTTGCATAGAGAGGTTCTTTTTCTCCAGTCCAGACAGATTCAACAATTTTCTCATCAATCATCTCATGGCATAATTCCTGCATTTCGGTAGTGGCCATGTCAGACATTCGGTAGATTGATTTTCCTTTGTCATTCAATAGATGGATTCCACCGATCTGGCGAATAGCTTGAATCGCGCCTTCTTTCGTACCAACAATCGGTTTCTTTTCATTGAAGTAGCTGTCTATCAATTCTCTTTCAAATCTTGGTTTGTCACCGTCCCCTTGTTCTAACACTCTTCCTAGGACCTGAGCATGCAACTCTCTCAGGAGTGCCGACCGGTCTTCCATCAGGACTATGTCACTAAGACCTGAAAGTATCAAGGAATGGGAAAAGGGAGAAGGCACAGGTGCATAACTCCGATGTTCAATAATCCTTTTTCCACTCTCAATCTCATCCAGTATGAGCTGAGCATTACTAATGTCAAAGGCATCATATAGAATCTCGCGATAGGCCTCCTCGAGCATTGGGAATGAATCAACTTGATTGATCGCTTCTAGTACCTGGGAGGTCCTTAGTTGTTGCCTGGGCATCGATATTTCACGCCCTTTGTAGTTGCGCAGCACCATGAACGAGCGGTTGGCACAGTGGCGGAAGCGCTGAGCAAATATTTCGGTGTTTTTGATTGCCTTTCTGAGCAGAGGTTCAAGGTTCTTGGGCATTAGCCTTTCCGCCAAACCCTCGATTGCCAATCTGCTAGGAAAGGTCAGCAGGAACGCATCATCGCTTAACGAGATTCTTATGCTGCTGCCTATTTCTTTTCCAAGTTGATAAGCAAAAGCCCTGGAAAGAGCATCATTGACCCTTCTTCCGAACGGGAAGTGAAAAATTGCTCCGTTGCGTCCCCTATTGTCAATATATCCCTCGACCAACAATCTTTTGTCAGAGGGTACAAATCCACAAATCTTCTTTTGTTCATCAATGTGGGAGATTATTGTTTTAGCAGCCCCCTGGTCCAGTCTAAAATCCTCTTCCAACCACTTGATTATCTCTGGTTCAGGCTTTTCGAGCTTCTCTTCTACTTCCGCTCTGAATCTTCCTACGGCCTCAGACAGGTCAAAAGAGCGAGGTAACATTTCTCCAGACCATGATGGAACAGTAGGTTTCCTACCCAGACCATCTTTTACTATCACGGTCGATCTCTTTGTCTCTATGAATTGATAGGTTCTCCCACCTAACACAAATATGTCATTCCTCGAAAGATTCTCAACGAACCTTTCCGATAAATTCCCTAATTGTACGCCTCTCCCCTCAAGTACGACAGCATAATTGATTTCTTGAGGGATTGTACCAATATTCATATTGTAGATTTGTCGCGCCCCTCTTTTGATTCCAATCTCCTTTGATTTTTTATCATACCATATTTTAGGATAGACCCCGTGATTCTCTAGTGAATTCCCTCCTAGAAAATCAAGAACCTCAAGAAACTCATGCTTGGATAGGTTGCGGTATGGATATGCAGACCTCACAAGCTCATACATTTCGTCACTATCCCATTTGCGATCTAGGGACATTCCAATGATGGATTGGGCCAGCACGTCGGTGGCCTTCTCAGGAATAGAGATTCTATCTATTTGCCCTTCGTATGCAGATCTGATCAAGACTGCACATTCGATTAGGTCATCGGAATCAAATACAACCAATCTTCCCTTGGAAATTTCACTCAGGGCATGTCCGGCCCTCCCAATTCGTTGGAGCCCTTTAGCGATTGATTTAGGCGATCCTATCTGGACAACGAGATCAACGTACCCGATGTCAATTCCTAATTCCAGGCTTGTCGATGAAATCACGACATCCATTTCACCAGCCTTGAGTTTCTCTTCCACATCCAGTCTCATTTCTTTGGACAAAGAACCATGGTGTGCTGCCAATTTCTCTATACCTCTCTCTTTCAATTGCATGGTAATTGATTCAGTTCCAGCTCTGGTGTTGGTGAAGATCAAGGTAGTCCGATGATCATTGACCAGATCAACCAGTAGGTCGTACATCTTTGAATTAATTACTTCTGTAGAGTGGAGGGTTAGATTGTCGACAGGACAAATAACCCTTAGATCCAGATGTTTTCTTTCTTTAACATCCACGATGTTCACAAGCCTTGGTTTTCCGTTTTTGTATCCGCCTAGAAAACCAGCTATATCCTCGATCGGGGCCTGTGTCGCAGATAAGCCGATTCTTACAGGCTCTCCATCAATAATCTGTGCCAGCCTCTCTACCGAAAGGGAAAGGTGAGTTCCTCTCTTGTTATTGGCTAGATCATGTATCTCATCCAGTATGATGTATCTTGTTTTTCTGAAGTGGGTCCTGAATTTCTTTGATGATAAAAGGAGGCCCAGACTTTCAGGGGTGGTGATGAGAATGTGAGGCGGCTTCCTTAACATTCTTGCTCTCTCCTTGAGCGAGGTGTCACCAGATCTAACAGCTACCTTGATCTCAGGCATATCCATTTTTCCCTTAGCTGCCAGTTCAATCATCTCATCCAAAGGTTGCTTGAGATTTCTATCAATATCATTCGCCAATGCTTTCAGAGGAGAGATATAGATGGCGTGCACACCTGTTTCTAGGTCACCATCCTTGTGTATTCTAAAAAAGTCATTTAATATGCTGAGAAAAGCGGTAAGGGTCTTTCCTGAGCCAGTGGGACTCGAGACTAGCACGTTTTTTTTTTTAGAGATCAATGGGATAGCCATTGCCTGCGGTGGCGTCAGGTTTTCAAATCTATGATTGAACCATTTCCGAATAAGTGGTTCGAATCCACTCAGTACTTCTTCTTTGCTGCTTCTATCAGTAATGTAATTTACCATGTTTTTCGAAACGTTATCTGCCGCAGAATAGCGAAGGGTGTAATAGATTATGGGCCTACGCCTCAAATCCAGTAAAATATGATAAACTCTTTTTTAGGCCCCTTCGGTCGCAAAAAAGAGCCACCGTGGCTAAGGGGTATAGCGGTGCCTTGGTAAGGCGCAGGTCGTGGGTTCGATTCCCACCG
>DQOP01000137.1 GCA_015658585.1 Candidatus Poseidoniales archaeon
CAGAATCTTCCACTTAGGGTGTACAACCTACATAAAATCTCGTCATCATCCTCTAAACCATCATTATCCGTATCCGAGGTAAGTGGGCTAGTTCCTGTATCCTCCATGTCAACATAGATTCCTGTGCCAGTTTCGGCACCATCTGGTAAAGAATCACCATCTGTATCTGGATTATAGGGATCAGTTCCTATTCCAGCTTCATATTCATCACTGAGTCCGTCCCCATCGCTATCACTTATTTCATAGTCCGTTCCAGGTTGCGTACCATTACCTTCTACATTGTCAGCCTCACCAGTAGTGATGGCAGCATTCATGTCACAGGTTGGACACTGTGTCGAGGATGTTGGTTCGAAAATTAACCATCCCAGACCATCGAATAAGACTTCAACATATGCGTGTCCATTAAGCATAGTGACAACCCTGGTATCTTCCTCTATCGAGTACCCAGTACTCTCTTCATAGCCACTGCTTTCCCAGCCCTCCGGAGTTACTATGTCCCCGGGCCCATTACCTTCTACATATCTTGAAGGTATACCATTTAATCTGGATAATACGGTGAAAGCAGCTGCAAAATTAGTACATTTGCCGGACATGGCCGAATTCTCAAACAAGAAGTAGTCGACAAAGTCATGACCATTTGGCGTTAACGTGCCGTTAATATTGTAGTAATAGTTGTTTCTGAGATAGTACATTATCGCTTCGGCTTTTTCGTAATCGGTTGTTTTACCGGCCGTTATGGACGCTGCCAGATCGTAAACATCATTATCTGGACCTGGCCGGACGGGAAAATTGGGTAATTCTACCAGTTGTGGTGAAAAATCAGATGGAGCATTAGCCGCCTGCTTTACAGAGTCAGGTATGTTGTACTCTGTCATTGTAAAAGAATAACTTTGAGCATAACCGTCGACTTGTAAATTGAACGCACTGTCCATTGTGACTTGATTACTGATGAATACTGAATTGGTGTACAACGCTGTCGATAGATACCCCTGGACCGGCATTATCCAATTCACAGTATATTCGAACTGTTCACTAGTTACTTCGGGATGTGTAACCAGATAGTCATAGCTGTAATCGGGTGATCCAGTATACCAATAACCAGGGTCGGGCTCTATTCCAGACACAATATCATACTGTTCGCATCCTGGTGCAGGACACCACTGGCTTCTCGTGTAAGTGTTCGTTGCAGAGTCGTATCCGTTGTCATAGATGTCTTTGGCAGCCGTTCTCCAATATTGTGGATTTGCTGTTGGCTCCACACAGTTGTCACAGGAGACTGTGAATTTGACAGCCATAAGAACAGCGAGCGGATAGAAACCTTCCAATCCCCCACCCACTCCATTAGCGTCTGGTTGAGGCGTCCAATCATTGTTCTTGGCCATTTCTTCAGCCCATTTTGGTAGTGGCGGGTCATCATCGTCCTTATCTGAGATTCCGTCACCATCACTATCTGGATTATTGGGATCAAGATGACTAATCATGTTCTCGTACATATCAGGGATTCCATCACCATCACTATCTTTCATCTCCTCCCTGTCTGAAATACCGTCTCCATCCGCATCAGGATCCATACAGTTGCTAATCCCGTCTCCATCTAAATCTCCTTCACAATTGTATAAATCCTCCATATTGGGAGGTATGAAATCCTCATTTACCAGATCGTTCCAGAAATCCATTTCAGCCAGATCAGAGATGCCATCCCCATCCATGTCAAAATCATTGGGGTCAAACCCCATAGATATTTCGTACTCATCAGACAATCCATCCCCATCGCTATCTCTGTAAGGAGGATCGGGGATTCCATCACCATCGCGGTCGATCTCAGCCAATGGGTCCTTCTCTATGCTCGAGGCTCTTGAAAGAAAAGGGGAATAAGGCAATGCCGTAAGGAGTAAGATTGCAACAATCAGTGCCTGGTATCTCTTCCCGCGCATACAATAAATTCCAATCCTGTAGAGATACGTATGATTATATCAGTTAGGTCTAGTAAAATGGCGCCCGCGCCGGGATTTGAACCCGGGTCCTCAGCTCGACAGGCTGAGATGATAGGCCAGGCTACACCACGCGAGCGCGATGCGGACCAGAACACTTTGTATATAGTCTTTGGCAAAACGAAATTACATTCCCATGTTAAGCCGGAATGTAGGGTTTCCAGCTTCACCGTTACCAAAGAATTCCTCGGAGTCCCCTTCTTCCATCATGGCTCCCATCAGAACACCGACCGTCTCCTGTAAAAATCTAAGTTCAACCTGAAGTTCCGAAATCGTGTCCCGAAGCTTCTTTATCTCATCTGATTCCGACGCCACTGGGTAGTAATATTACAGCCCCTTATAACAGTTATCTCTAAAGCTTTTCCAGTTTTGTTTTCAGGACCGGTACGGTTTCGAACAAATCACCTACAATCCCATAATCAGCCACCTTGAATATGGGAGCCTCAGGATCCTTATTTATGGCTGCAATAAACTTTGATCCACTCATTCCACCCAGGTGTTGAATAGCACCAGAGATACCTATTGCCAGATAGAGATCAGGGGTCACAGTCTTACCGGTCTGACCAACCTGATGTGAATGTGGTACCCATCCAGCATCAACTATTGCCCTGCTTGCTCCGGCAGCAGCTCCCATTGTTGCAGCCAGAGGTCGTATCAACGCCTCATAATTCTCCGGACTTTCCAGTCCTCGCCCACCACTAACAACGATGTTAGCTTCCGTCAATTCAATAGTACCCGCACCTATTTTTTCAATGGAGGTTGTATTAAGGGTTGAATCTGGTATGTCTCCTGAGAAATTCTCGACACTACCTGACCAGGATTCACCTATAGGGTATGCATTGTTACGTATGCTTGCGACCAGTGGACCCTCCGGTTTCGATCTGGCAAGGACTTTACCTGCAAAATCAGGTCTAACGAATCCTTCACTACTGGCCTCCAGACAATCTCCCAGATATCCCCACCCAAGTTCGGCAGCTACCCTTGGGCCTAGGTCCTTACCCATCGTGGTTGCCCCCATCAATACTTTGGTGGCATCGTTCTTTTGAACGACCTGAGAAACAATTGAAGCATATTTTACAGGATCATAATATTCCAATCTTTCATCATCTGCAATTATTACCTTTCCCGCGGCTAGTTTCATTGCAGACTCTGAAACATTTTTACCGATAACCAATCCTACGACCTCACCCATCCCGGCTGCAACTCCAGCAACTTGTTGTGAGACGTCCTTTATTCCATTACCATCTGTTTCACCGACCAAAATTACAGTGCTCATAGTACCTTAGCCTCCATCTTTAATTTTTCTATTAATCTGTCGACCTTCTCTTCTGGACCTTCTCCTTCCAGAATCACACCTCCACCTCTTGCAGGGGGTAGAGAACATTCAGTGGTTTGTACATCATTTCCTGGTTCAGAACCAACATCACGATTGTCAAATGGTTTTCTTTTAGACATCATGATATCCTTCAAGGCCGGGAATCTTACTTTGGTCATGTCCTTCTGGCATGTAATCAACACCGGGGTTGGAGTCTCAACTATCTGTAAACCACCTTCAATTTGTCTGCTTGCGATTAGTTTATCACCACTTAATTCCAGATTGGTCACACCCGATACGTGTGGTACTCCGAGAAAGTGTGCGATCATTGGTCCCGTTGCGGCTTGGTAGTAGTCTATGCCCTGAACACCACACATAATCAGATCTGCATTCAGTTCCTTGACAGTTTCAGATAATATCCTTGCATTCGACGAAGGTTTGTTGCCACTATATTCTTGTTGCCTGAGAACTATTGTCTCATCAGCTCCAATAGCCATCATCTTTCTTAGATCGGTGTCTATGCTAGTATTGTCAGAGAACAAGCTTACTAGCGTTACTTTTCCGCCTACGGCTTCTTTGAATTGGACCGCCTGTTCCACTGCGAATTCATCGTATGGATTAACCATATACTTGAATCCGTCCTCTTTGACTTTTCCATCTATGATCTCTAATCTGGATTCCGTGTCCGGAACCATCTTGATTAACACTGCTATGTTCATGTTCATGCCTCTAGATTTTCTAACATTATTTCTGAGATGTCCTTAACTTGTTTATCATCGCCAATACTCTTCAGACCATCGCTCATCATGGTCATACAGAAAGGACATCCTACCGCAACGCAGTCGGCGCCTGTTTTTGATGCTTCCTTTGCCCTTATTTCATTAACTCTCTTATCGGCGTCTTCTTCCATCCATATTCTGGCACCACCAGCCCCACAGCAGAACGAATTAGTTCCATGCCTTTCCATTTCAATAAGATCTCCTCCAAGTGCACCCCTTGGAGCCTCAGTCTCACCCCCAATTCTTCCCAAGTAGCAAGGATCATGGAAAGTTACTTTATCCTCGAAGTCCCTGATTTTGAGTTTCTTTTCCTGACGTAGTTTATTCAATACCTGGGAATGGTGATAAACTTCGTATTTTCCACCGTATTTCTCATATTCTTTTCCTATAGTATGGAAACAATGTGGACAAGCCGTGATGATCTTCAGTGTTCCCACGGAATTTAGGTTATCAACATTCGTTTCCGCCAACATCTGGAACAGGAATTCGTTCCCAGCCCTCCGTGCCGGATCGCCATTACAAGTCTCCATTTCCCCAAGTATTGAAAAGTCAACTCCAGCCTCCTTCAGAAGCTTGGCTGTTGCCCTTGAAACCTTTTTATTCCTATCGTCGAAAGAACCAGCACATCCAACAAAGAACAGATATTCTGCAGGTTCGCCTACTTTCAGGTCCAAACCTTCAGCCCAGTCTGCCCTTGTATGAGCCCCGAATCCCCAAGGATTGGAATTTCTTTCCAGATTGTTGAACAAGTTCTGTAATTCCTCAGGAAAATCAGCTGCTTCCATTACCAGGTGCCTTCTCGCGTCTGTAAGTTTGGGAACATGCTCGATATGGACCGGACAGGCTTCGACACAGGCATAACAAGTGGTACAAGCCCAGATCGCATCCGGTGTGAATCTGTCAACTATTGACTCTTTAGGTTCGTCTCCAGCCAAGAGAAGCGAACTATGTTCTCTTCCATAGTCCTTGATATCCAACACGATCTGCATGGGGTTCAAGGTCTTGCCGCTTTTATAGGCCGGACAGACATCCTGGCATCGGGCACATTCAGTACAGGCCCATCCATCTGATAATTGCCTCCAGGTAAAGTCTGCGAATTTGTTAACACCCAGTGTCAGATTGTCAAAGTCTAAATCATCGGTCTTCACGGCCTCATTATTTTCATTGGTCTGTAGTGGAATCATGGTTCCCATTGGATTGTGGTCCTGGAACATCACGTTTGGAATAGTACCAATTATGTGAGAATGTTTTGTCTGAGGAATTTCAATCAAAAACCCCCCTATCAGAATCATGTGTATCCAGTAGCTAATGTCAACCATACTGGCTATTGTGGCATGATCCATACCATCCATTTGCTTTGCGAAAAGGACACCTATTGGTTCCCATGTATTGTACTTGGTCTCTTCACCTATCATATTTCCAGCTTCCACAATAAAAGCCGTCAACACGATTCCCAGAATTGCCAGTAGGATCAAGGGACCTTCTATACTTGCACCTTTCAGTTGTGCTGGTCTGATTATTATTCTACGATATAAGGCAATTAGGATTCCTACTGTGGCCATGGCGTACCCCAGGTCTACTATCAGGTTCCAAATGCCGTCTAACTGGATATTACTGAGAAATGCCTGCAAGAGTCCGCCAGTTCCTAGATCTACAATATCACTTATTAGCAGCAAGAAACCCCAGAAGATCAGTGCATGTGCATATCCTGCTACCTTATCCTGAACGACTTTGCGTTGGCCTAACCAGTCCCTCAAGAATTCGGTTAATCGCTGTTTCCATGAATTGAAACGATCATCATCTTTTCCGAGGCGAATCAACCTGACGACAAATCCAACTTGGTAAAAATGCGAACCAAGTGCTATTGCAGACCAGACTAGTAGGATTAGGTACCATTCCAAACTGTAACCAAAAACATCGTAATTATGAAATGGGTCCATTATGTTGCCTCCTCCTTTTTCATTGATTGTATCCTATTTTAAACATCTCCCAAATCAATTCGTACTACAAAGGAGTCTCCATCCTTGGCTCCAAACTCATCTCTCAGATAGGTTGGTGAAATAACCTCTATCACTCTCTTGTAATGGGTTCTTTTTGGTGATATTACAGCACACTTTCCGACCTTTTTAGTTCCATTTACAAGGACGCATTTGAACAACCATGCCTTCCCAAAAGTCCGGCCTTCCTGTTCGAAACCTTCAATCAATATTCCCTCTGCAGCTTTCATGCCCTCTATTTTTGGTACTTCATCCTCGTTCAACCTGAGGTTAAAAGTTCCTTCAAAAGGCCGCCAACCCAATTTGCTTTCAAATTGTTCCATATATCCTCTTTTGGATATATAGTAGCCCCCCTCGCCGAGCCCGGTCTCTAGGGTACCTCTCATTTCTATTTTCTCTTGAGCCCCGAAGATAAGCCCATATTCGGAGAATTCCTTTCTCAGGACGGCAATTCCCTTATTCATTATGGTTACCACTTGCCCACCCTGTGCCAATCTCCTTTCCAGATATCCTTTCTCAACTAATTCAATCAGATATCTCGATGCCGATTGTTGACTTACATGCAGTTGCTTTGACAAACTGATGGAGGAGATGTGTACCGGATGCCTTGTTCCACCCTGGAGTGCCAAAAATTTGAGTGTAGAAAGCAGGACTGGCTTCAGTCTTCATCCTCCTTC
>DQOP01000110.1 GCA_015658585.1 Candidatus Poseidoniales archaeon
ATCTCCTGCAATCTCAATCGCAGTATGTGGTGCACCACTTAATGGATTATCTCTATAATAATCAGTGGATCCTCCATCACTTGTAACTTTATCGATTTCTGACCTTATTGAAATCATAGCATCGCAAAAGCGATCCAATTCCATTTTGGATTCGGATTCTGTGGGTTCCACCATCAGAGTATTGGGTACTGGCCAGGACATCGTTGGGGCATGATAGCCATAATCCATCAATCTTTTAGCAATGTCATCAACCACTAGTTCCGCGTTTGATAATAGTTCACGTGTGTCCAATATACATTCGTGTGCTACATTCCCGGACTTCCCAGTGTATAGAATCTTATAATGTTTGGAAAGTCTCTTAGCAACATAATTAGCATTCAGAATAGCAACTTGCGTGGCCTCCCTGAGACCCTCTGGACCCATCATGGCAATGTAAGCCCAAGAAATTGGAAGGATACTGGCGCTACCCCAATTAGTTGCTGATACTGGACCGATGGTACTGTTAGGGCATACCGGATCTGCTGGGAGAAAATCAATCAAATGAGAAGCAACGCCGATTGGACCCATACCTGGACCTCCACCTCCATGAGGAATACAGAATGTCTTATGCAGATTAAGATGGCAAACATCGGCACCTGTTTCCTTAGGTTTACAGAGACCTACCATGGCATTCATGTTAGCGCCATCCATGTAGACCTGACCACCATGAGAATGTACTGCTTCGCAAACTTCCTTGATTGTTTCCTCAAAAACACCATGCGTGGATGGATAAGTGATCATGATGGCTGCCAATTCTGAGGAATGGGTCTCAACCTTTGAATGCAAATCTTCCAGATCGATATTACCGCGGTCATCACAGCCTATTCCAACCACTTTCATACCAACCATAACTGCAGAGGCTGGGTTGGTCCCATGGGCTGAAGTTGGAATCAAGCAGACATTACGTTGTGGCTCATTTCGAGAATGATGATAGCCTCGTATCGCAAGCATGCCTGCATACTCACCCTGGCTGCCTGCATTTGGTTGCAATGAAATACCTTCAAATCCCGTGATTTCGGATAACCAAGATTCAAGCTCCTCGAACAGTTCCAAGTAGCCTGAGACCTGAGCAAATGGTGCATATGGATGTATGTTGGAAAATTCGGGCCAAGTCACGGCCTCCATCTCAGCAACGGCATTTAGCTTCATAGTGCATGAACCAAGAGGAATCATACTTGTGTTCAAAGAGAGATCTTTGGATTCGAGCCTGTGAAGGTACCGCAACATTTCCGTTTCAGAGTGATAAGTATTGAAAACGGGGTGTGTAAGGTAATCCGATTTTCTAACAAGAGAAGAGGGAGTACTGCTACCCACTGGTTCTACCCATTCAACCTCAAAGAAATCAATTAAATTCTTTATATCGGAAGTATTAACTGTCTCATCTATCGAAATGCCTATGGAATCGCCATAATCCCAGAAATTAAACTTCTTTTTGAGAGCTTTTTCGATAATCTTTTTATCCTTTTTTAGCACTTTGATTGTATCAAAGAATGATTTGGAATTGACTGTGTAGCCTCCCGATACGAGACTGGAATGGAGAACCGAAGTCAGATAATTTACTCTTTCTGCTATCTGCCTGAGCTTATTGGGCCCATGGTAAACTGCATACATAGAAGCCATTATGGCTAATAGAACTTGAGCTGTACAAATGTTACTGGTCGCACGATCTCTTCGAATATGTTGTTCCCTGGTCTGCATAGCCAATCTCAAGGCCTGATTGCCATGAACATCCTGTGAGACTCCTACAAGGCGACCGGGTAGGCGCCGTTTGAATTTTTCTTTGGTGGCTATGAAAGCTGCATGAGGCCCTCCAAAACCCATTGGAACTCCAAATCTTTGTGAATTGCCTATTACTATGTCTGCACCCCATTCGCCAGGGGGCTTGATTAAACACAGAGAAAGGAGATCCGCAGCGACGATAACCAATGATCCTGAAGCCTGCGCTTTCTCCATCATCTTTGAATTTACACTTACTACTCCTTCAGCAGAGGGATACTGAATTAAAACTCCGAAAACGTTTTCATCAAATCCAAAATTAGAGGTTTTGTCTACGATTACCTTCAGGTTCAGTGGTTCGGCCCTAGTTTTAACCACATTAATTGTCTGAGGATTTACGTCATCAGATACGAGAAAAACATGTTTTTTCCCTCGTGCCAGACTACAAGCCATACTCATGGCCTCGGCCGCAGCTGTTGCCTCATCGAGAAGAGAAGAATTAGCAATCTCCATTCCCGTCAAATCACAGATCATGGTCTGAAAATTGAGAAGGGCTTCCAGTCTGCCTTGAGCTAGCTCTGACTGATAAGGTGTATATTGAGTATACCAACCGGGATTTTCCAGAATATTCCGTTTGATAACTCCAGGAGTAATGGTTCCATAATATCCATGGCCTAGATAATTCTTGAAAATCTTATTTTTAGAAGCTATCGATTTTAACTTTGAAAGAACTTCGGATTCGGATAAGGGTTCCGGAATATTCATCGTTTCTGTATGAAGAATTGAATCCGGTACTATCGAGTTTGTGAAGTCAGACAGGTTACTATGACCTAATTCTTTCAGCATTGACTGGATGTCTGCTGGTGCAGGACCAATGTGCCGGCGAACAAATCTGTCTGGATGGGTGTATGATTCAGCCATGAATAAATATTGGACATCACTACGAAAGGTGATTATGAGCGTTTCGTGTAAAGGTACCGTTCTATTTATTTGCCCACCCCTAATTAGATAAATCCATGGTACGAAATGCCACAAGGCTTTTCACCGTGGAAGAGGCAAATGGCCTCCTGACCACTATCTCACCTATATTGAGCAGACTCTCGGAGCATTCCGTAAGGCAGGAAATGTTAGAAGAACAACTTGAGGAAATAATGGAAGAGGTTAGAGACGATTATAGGACTGCGTTAAGACCTGGATGGGAGGAGCTCCAAATTGAACTTGAAGGAAATATCAACCACATAAACAACTTAAATATGGAATTGGGGCAGTTAGGTATAGAAATTGACGATCCCTGTCTAGGAGTTGTGAATTTTAATTCTCTAAGAGGTATTGAGACTGTTTTTCTATCTTACAGACTGGGAGAAAAAACTGTTGAACATTGGCACCACTTAGATGAAGACTTTGATTGTCGAAAGAGGATGCAAAAGGAATTAGATATCATAAAGCAATAGAACTCTTTTGAAGAGGGGTGATTGGGGTTCCGTATGTTCAGAGCAAAGAAGGTAACCGTGTTCATGCCCACTGAAGGTGAAACACAAGTATTTGAGAACGTTGAATTTCAATCCAATCCAGAAGTAAATCTATTATCAATATTTACCAGAAAAGGCAAAAACTCGACTATATTCTCAGGATTAAGCTTCCAGATAGAGATGCATGAGGATGATAGCAAGGAAGCCTACGAAATGGCCCGGAAGTCACATTCAATGTCAAAAGAGCAGATGAAAATGATGTTAGAAAGGGAAACTGGCCCCACAGATAGGTTCAGCTCTTCTTTTAGTTAAATGACAAAAATAAAACTGGTTGTTTTTGATATGGATGGAACGCTGCTGCAAGAACGTTCCTGCTGGAATCATATCCATCAACATTTTGGAATAGACAATAAGGAAATGCTACAGATGTATATGGAACACAAAATAAATGATCAAGAATTTGCTGAATCTGACATCCGGTTGTGGGAACAAAGCAGTGATGTCCACATCAATGAAGCATACATCAATTCGATATTAGATGAAATCGAACCTATAGATGGTGCTGAAGATCTAATTCAGTCTTTACACCAGAAAGGAATTCAAACGGTAATTTTATCTGGTGGAATTAAATATCTAGCCGTTAAATGGGCAGAAAAATGGAATATGAAGGAAGCGATTGCTAATCACTTAATAGATGATGAAAATGGCAATCTACAAGTAGTTATTGAAGCAAGTGGGCATGCTAAAGGACCTATCATGGATGCTTTGCTAGAAAGATTGAATGTCTCAAAAGATGAAGTCGCAGCAGTCGGAGATACAGTTGTTGATATCCCGCTCTTTGAAAGGGCTGGATTGGGGATTGCCGTTAATACGAATGATCAAAGGGTAATTGACGAAGCCGATTATCATCTAAAAGAAAAGAACCTTAGGAATCTGATTCCGGTAATTACTAAGTTGGTGAAAAACTAATTATATGAAGGACTATGGCCACGTTATGTCATTAAGCAGATTCTCAATGCTTTTACCAATTTTTGTCATCTCTGTGATTTGTCTTGGTGGGGTGAAAGCAGAAGACCCCGAAATAGACATCTCTGCTATTAAATATACCAATGATCTTGAAAATGGTGAAACTGTTATTCTTGTTGGTA
>DQOP01000016.1 GCA_015658585.1 Candidatus Poseidoniales archaeon
ACCAACATAGGCTCACTGTAATCGATGGCCTCTACCTTCACAAAAGCAGGATAATGTTTCAAGGATACTCCAGTTCCTACGCCCACCTCAAGTACATGATTACCCGGTTTCAGATTTAGGGAGGTATACATCTTGGAATGGCCATCTGCAAACGATGGTGCTATGATACGGTCATAGATAGGAGCATAGAGCCGGTAAATTCCATGCCTGTGCTTACGTTTGCTTTTTTCCACGAAGAATTCAATAGGTCATGGGTTTAAACAATTAACAGACAATCTACCTTGACTTGATCTGGAGTAAGACATACCAGATACCAATCAGTCCAACTGATATAATCGTCATCGCCCCGAAACCCGGATCTGCTCCAGTCCACGAAGAAGGATCAACTAAGGTTCCATCCCCCCTAGTCGAAACGTGCCATACGAAATAGGCTGAAAAAAATGACATGCCGAAAATGAAGGAAGCAATAATTATCTTGACGTGGGAAGGGAGGGTCTTTCCGGTTGCATAGTATTCAAATAACGCTGAACCAAAATAATCATTGGTCAGGGACCAGCGGAACAGTTTTTCACTTGATAACGAGAATAAGAATGCTGCTGGGACTGCCCAGGAGACTGTAGGCCATCCAGGAAGCCAGATTCCAATAATTGCGAATAAAACAAAAAGTGACCCCAGAGTCACATAGATCTTGCTTCGCAAGGGACTACTAGACGCAAAGTAGCTGTCAACAATCTCATCTATGGATTCTAGTTGTTTCACAGGTTCTCCAAATTGGTCATTGAAAATTCTTGATTCAAAATAAAGATGCGGTTTAAACAGGTATTGCTCAGGTGTTCAACTCCATTAGCCAATTTAAAAAACCCCCCTCGTTAGCGGACCATGAAGCACGTAGTATCCATTGAGGATTTGGACAATAAACGCATTATGGGCATCCTCAAACGTGCGAAGCAATTGGTCCCTGTAGCTGAAGGAAAGAAAAAATCAAAGGCTTTGGATGGGAAAATCCTGGCCGCCTGCTTCTTTGAGCCTTCTACCAGAACCAGATTGTCCTTTGAGAGTGCGATGCAAAGACTGGGTGGAACTTGTATCGGTTTTGCCGATCCATCGGCGACATCACACCTCAAAGGGGAGACACTGTTGGATGCGATTCGAATGGTGGCTGGATACTCTGATGTTATAGTCTTGAGACATCCGCACGAAGGGTCTGCAAAGCTGGCCTCGGAAGTGTCTGAAGTACCTGTCATAAATGGTGGGGATGGAGCGGGGCAACACCCGACACAGACATTACTTGACTTGTTTACCATCAAAGAGGAAATTGGTAAACTGGAAGGACTAAATGTAGGAATGCTGGGAGACCTGAGATATGGAAGGACCGTACATTCACTCTCACAAGCTCTTGACCGTTTCAAAGCCAAATTCTATTTCATCTCCCCTAAGAGTCTAAGAATGCCCACACATGTGACTGACGAATTACAGAATGACTGGTCGACCCATGAAACTCTAGATGAAGTCTTAGGAAAATTGGATGTTCTTTATGTAACAAGAATCCAGAAAGAGAGATTCCCTGACATTGAAGACTACAAAAAAGTAGCTGGTGCCTACCGAATCAATGCCGAAATATTACAAAAGGCAAAATCAAAAATGAGGATATTACACCCTCTACCAAGAGTGGATGAGATATCAACTGATGTTGATGAAACCAAGCATGCAGCTTACTTCAGGCAGGCATTCAATGGCGTACCTGTAAGGATGGCCTTGTTAGAACAATTAATGGGTAAAAAGAAATGAGCGAGAACCTTCTCAAAGTTCAACCTATACGCAATGGAACTGTTATAGATCACATAAAACCAGGTAGAGGAAGAAAAATCTTGGAGGTGCTAGGCTTGAGCGGTAGTGGAACTACTATCAGTTTATTGATGAACGTTCCTAGTAAAAAACGAGATAGAAAGGACATAATCAAGGTTGAAGACCGTGAACTGAGTGAAAATGAGACTGAGAAACTAGCTTTGCTGTCTCCCAATGCAAGGGTTAACATTATTCGAAATTATGCTGTAGCTGAGAAGAAGAAGATAGAAATTCCTAAAGTGATTTCAGGCACAGTTCATTGCCCAAACGATAATTGTATTAGCAACAATGAAAGAGGAAGCTCGACTCATTTCAAACTTCTGGAACACGAGAGCCTCAGAATTCAATGTATCTATTGCGGACGTAAAATAGACGAAGATAATATAGAATTCATTTAGTACGTTACTATCGTACCAGCATTTCCCTCAAGAGCCTCCATAACCTTGGAAAGTGATGTGATGATTGCAGTCTGGTTCTCGGACCTTACAAAACCAAGGGCCGCCGAGACCTTGGGCCCCATTGAACCTGAAGGGAATTCACCATTATCATGATACTGGCGCAATGTAGTTGTGTCAATATGCCCTAGTGGTTTGCGCTCAGGCCCGACCCAAACATTCTCCACATCTGTCGCTATGACTAGGTGAGTAGCATTGAGTTTGTTTGCCAGAATGCCAGATACCAAATCCTTGTCAATCACGCCCTCGACCCCCTGCCAACCTTCAGAATTCTGGATAACTGGGGTACCGCCACCGCCAGCAGTTATACAGAGCATGCGATTTTCGAAAAGAGAGCGAATGGTCTCCAATTCAATCACTTCAGTTGGTTTAGGGGAGGGAACCAGGCGGCGGACTCCTTTTTCGGTCTGGGTGAGGATCCAGCCTTTATCTTCCAGTTCCTGTTTTTCATCCAGGCTGAACCATGGACCTACAGGTTTGCTGGGATTATCAAAAGAGGGATCATCAGATTCAACCTTCACTTGTGCCAGCATAGTCATCACCTCACGCTCACTCTCATTTTTCCGTATTAGATTTCTAAGAGTACGTTCCAGAAGATAGCCAATTCCTCCTTGTGTATCTGAGACAAGGTAATCCAAGGGCCTAGGTGGTGTTTGAGGAATTCCAGCCTCAGCACGGAGCAAAGCATTGCCCACTTGCGGACCATTACCATGTGTCAACAACAACTTCTCCCGACTAATCAATAGGGGTAATACATGTGACAATGATTCCAGGGCTCTAGCTGATTGGGATTCTACAGTCCCATCATCACCTGACTGAAGGAGGGCATTACCTCCAATAGCCAAGACGATGCGCATCAAAACCTGTCGTCAAGTTCTCCGGACTTGATGGATGCCTGAATCTCTTTTGGATCCTTGCCTTCACAAGTCAGCCCCATTGACTTGGCCACTCCAAGAATCTCTGATACCATAGCCTTGATGTCTCCACCAGTCAGGCCCGGGCCTTTCTGCTTGGCAACCGTAATTGCCTGATCCAGTTTCATATCAGCTGCAACAACAGTTCCAGCCTCGCCAGAACCCTTGTCGATTCCTAGGACCTGCCTTATCAAGGATGAGGCAGGAGGTGTTCCAACTTCTATCGTGAAACTTTTATCGTCTGCAACCTTCACTTTAACGGGTACACGCATACCCTCCATAGCTTTGGTCTTGGAATTTATTTCATCAATTACCTGTTTGACATTAACTCCTGATGGTCCCA
>DQOP01000143.1 GCA_015658585.1 Candidatus Poseidoniales archaeon
CAATGATCTAGGTGGTATTGACTACAATACCGAATGGACAGGTAACAATTATGCGTATTTCAGACACATTTTTTACATTGAGGACCTGAGTGATTACGAAAATGATACCCTCAGCCTGAATATGGCTGCGAATAACTATGGGACATACTATCTCAATGGGGAAGAAATATTCGATGACTTGGGATGGGGGAGTGGTCACTATGCCCAGTATTGGAACGAAGAGATCAAATTCAACGCAAGTCTATTGAGGGAAGGAAAGAATGTTTTGGCATCCGTGGTCAGAGAAACTGGCCAGACACAGTGGTTTGATGAAGAACTGGTAAGTGTAACTCCTAAATCCTCAGCCTGGGGATTCCAACCTGATTATCTCTCCCTGAAACTTGAGGTACTGCCTGTATATGCTTTCGAATTGGTAGCCCCTATTTCTGACAAGGCCGTATCTGAAGATGAAGCATGGGATTCAGAAGAATGGTGTTGTGGGTATGCAAATTGGACGTATGAATTCGATATATGGGCCTACAATAGAGGTAACATAGGGGATTCATATGAAATTAATGTAACTCTGAATGATACTGTAAACTTCTCAATCGTAGATTTTGACTCAATAATACACGCCGAGTTTGATGAAGAAGTGACAATTGGTCTCACCATTGTTCTGAATCCATCGGTGACTGAGTTCTCAGTTGGCGAATTCAATGTTTCCGTAACTTCGATGAACTCGACTGATGAAATCAGTTTGTGGACAGTGGTCAAAGCTAGATTGTATGTCATTCAGGACACTTTACCACCAGGAACCTATGCTCAAACTCCCAGTTTGGTCAACAGTTCCTCATTTAAGGTTGAATGGTTTGTTGAGGATTGGTACAAAGACAATGAGATACTAGGTAATGACACCAAATATTTCATTATAGAATATATGACGGACAACGGAACCGACGGCCAAACATGGGGCGAATGGACAGTGTGGGCAAATTTCTCATCAGAACAGGAATCGGAAATTTTTACATATGGTTTCGATGGATATCGTTATCGTTTCCGGTCAGTAGGGGGAGATGACGCAGGGTTAATTGAGAACAAGGAAGACCGATATGATAGCGAAACTCGTGTTGACCTAACTGCACCTTATGTAGTACTCGAATTGAGAATGGATGGTAATGTAACCAACATAAACTACATTGAACTTGAATGGGCAGTTTCCACTCAGAATGGCACACCAGAGATAATCACTGGCTACAATGCTCAATATCGGTTCAATGGAGGAGATTGGACAACTTTTGAAGAAGACACGTTAGCAAAGTGGGCTGGGTTCAATGCTATGGTTGAGGGGGTCTACGAATTTAGAGTTATCACCTCAGATGAGGCAGGCAACAGAGGCATCTCCGAAATAAGTCGCGCTATAACCGTAGATACAAAGGCACCAGACACAAAGCTGGTTGAATTACCAGAGTTGACGGATTTAGAGCAAATTACCCTTAATTTAACACAAATTGAGGATACTGTGAACTTTACATTGTACTATTCTGTTGTTCGAGAGGGGCAAGAGATTTCCCCTGTGGAATGGGATATATATGGCATTTATCTGATAACCGATCTACCTATATTGGTAAGCGTAGACAATCAATTTCATTACTATTTCAAGGTAATCGCTTATGATTTAGCAGATAACCACTTTGTAAACGATAGTTACGAAGATATTATAGTTGATCGAGATCCCCCCATGAAAATTCGCAATCTGGGAATAACCAAGGGAACTCTAATCGAAAATGGAACGGTTGATGTTATCCTCTCATTCATGTCCTCACAGTCACAGGATCTTGTTGGATACCGAATCTATCGTTCTACGAATCAAAATGAGACTGGTGAAATAATTAATAATATGGAATCTGAGGCACTGTATCTTTCCTATCGTGACGTGAAAGTGAGTTTAGGAGCGACTTACTATTATTCGGTGGTGGCTGTCGATCGCATGGGCTTCGAATCAGAGGCCGAAGTAGGATTCATAGATCTTGTGGTTGAAGAAGAACCTGTTGTCAAGGATGAAGAAGGTGAGGGTGATATCACCGGATATATGGGGGCTGGGCTACTGGTACTTTTAGCAGCTGGCGTTTTAGGCGGAGGATATTACTTCTTCGGCATGAGTAGCCCAAGGAATATCGTCACCGCGGTTAGTGAAGTTGTAGAAGAAGGAACCTCCAATTTCACTGAGGTTGATGGCGAATTATTGTGCGGTGCATGTGGCGCAATGTTTGAGTTGACTGATGAAAGAAGTTGCCCCTCTTGCGGGGTTTTCGACGATTAGAAGAAAACTTCAATAAAAGACTCCAAATAGACTAGAGCATGGCCAACATCCTAGTAGAGAAAAAGGGCAAGATTGGCATCATTACTGTGAATCGTCCTGAACAACTGAATAGTATGAACTCTGCAACACGCAGTGAAATGGCCCGATCTTTCGAGGATATGGAAACTGATTCAGATGTTTCTGTTGTGATCCTAACTGGTGCCTCTGGTAAGGCATTCATTGCAGGAGCTGACATCAAAGAATTCGCAGAAATGGACTTACGGACAAGAGAGGAAATGAATGAAGATTGGAGAGTAAACAAAGTCATATCTGAAATGACAAAACCTGTAATTGCTATGATTAATGGATTTTGTCTAGGAGGTGGGTTGGAAATAGCCATGGCCTGCGACCTCCGAATTTCCAGCGAAAAATCTAAATTGGGACAACCGGAAATAAATATTGGAATTACTCCTGGTGCTGGTGGTACTCAAAGATTAACCAGATTGATTGGAGAAGGGCGGGCAATGGAAATGATACTTACCGGAAGAATGATAACTGCTGAGGAAGCCCACCAATACGGTATTGTAAATTTCGTATTTGATTCTGATGAATTGGAAACAAAGACTCTAGAAATCGCAAATACTATAGCTAATAAATCTCCATATGCTATTGAGAGGGCTAAAAAATGCGTGAGGGCAGTAGCCGAGATGTCATTACAAAAAGGATTGGAATATGAACAGGATATGTTCATCGAATGTTTTAGATCTGAAGACGGAAAGGAAGGAATAGCTGCATTTATTGAAAAGAGAAAAGCCAATTTTAAGGGGAAATGAGAGGCTGTCTTGAAATTGTCTGATAAAACAAAATTTGTAATTTCAGTTTTGAACGAACTCTATCCTGAGCCTGAGATTCCTCTGGAGCACGAGAATAATTTCACTTTTCTTGTCGCTGTTATGTTAAGTGCACAAAGTACAGATAAGAAAGTAAATCAGATAACTCCAAAATTGTTTGCAAGGGCAAACACTCCTGAAATGATGGATAAATTGAGCGAGAAGGAGATAAGAACTTTAATCCGCGAAATTGGATTGGCTCCAACTAAATCAAAGAACATAAAAAGGACTTGTAAACAATTGTTAGAGAAGCATGGCGGTGAGATTCCAGACAATTTTGAGGAATTGGAGGAACTGTCGGGAGTTGGTCACAAGACTGCATCAGTGGTAATGGCCCAGGCCTTCAATGTTCCTGCCTTTCCAGTTGATACTCACATTCATCGTCTAGCCTTCAGATGGGGGTTGTCAAATGGTAAAAATGTGCAAACGACGGAGAAAGATCTAAAATCTAGCTTCAAAAAGAAGGACTGGAACAGATTGCATTTACAGATGATATTCTATGGAAGAGAACATTGTCAGGCCAAAAAAAGAAGGTGCGAATGCCGGATTTGTGAAGGCATAAAGAATTCATAGATACCTATATGGGCCCTTTACAGAATATATGCATTAATGACTAAATGGGATGTTAGGTTTTTAGAACTTGCAAAGCAAATTGCGGCATGGAGTAAGGAC
>DQOP01000127.1 GCA_015658585.1 Candidatus Poseidoniales archaeon
ACCAGAACGCCTCCTAAGATTAAAACCAGAACACCATAAAGAAGATAGTCTGACTCCTCAGTGACTGTTGCCTGGGTTGCAACAAAATCAAGGTCCGCTTGATCTGATATTCGCAGATTCAGCTCATTTGCCATCCATATTTTGAGATTATATGACCCTATGTCTGCGCTTGAAGGGATACTGATCCTAAGCGTCACTTCAACAGATTGAGATGGTAAAAGAGTCAGAAGAGAGCTAGGATAAGCGATCAACTTGCCATCCTTATCTTCAAAAGTTATCCACCCTACCGCTAATTTGTCATTGGAAGTTATTCCAGACACAGCGAAATAGATTCTTTTAGCCTCTTCCGCATTTGTATTTGATATCTGGAATGAATGGGTTATGGCGCCACCCTGGGACGCTTTCAATGGACTGGAGATTGATATGACCACATTTCCGCTCTGTTCTAACATAATAGAAATAGGTTCGGATTCTTCTTTTCGGCCATCTCCTGATGAAGTTGCTTCTACGACCAAGTAGGTGGATTGACCACTATAATCATCCCGTGGTTTCAAGGTCAAAATCAAATTGATGCTTTGTCCTGATGGCAAAGATGATACAAAACCAGGATTGAAGTCTAAACTAAATGCGTTCGGGCTTTCATCTGATATAGCCTCTAGATTGTAATTATTCTGCTGATTGCCTTCGTTAGTCAGAATTATCGTTATCTCAATTTCTGCACGGTCACTGATGACAAAACAACCACAGGATAAATCATAGTTTTCATTTTCATCCTTGCCAACACCTACTGAGAAATCCCAATCCGGTTCTGGCTCCTTTGCGGTTGTCAGAAGTGTTAGAGTATCATAAATATCTGGATCTGAGGACGCAGTAACTGTAATCTGTGTAGGTGACTCCTGACCATCCGAGGCGGTATCTGGTGGTGTAACCGTTACCTTGATGTTTTCGCTATCACCAGCATCCAGTTCCAGATCATAAAGGTCGATATCAATTGTCCAACCTTGGGCCTCATCATTATTATCATAAGTTACTATGAACTCATCATCTCCAGAACCAGTATTCTGTATTGAAAGCGTGTAAATTGCGGATTTTCCAAATTCAGCAGTTTTAGAGACGCTGGATACAGGATCTATCTCAATGTCAGGCTTAGGCTCAATGAAAATGGTCGTTTGTAAATTAACTGACCACTCGATCTCGCTAAGAAGATCTGTAGCTCCAGCCTCAATGGTATAGGAATGCTCACCGGCAGGTAGGGTATGGCCTTCATATGACCAAATAAACTGAACCTCGACATAATCTCCACGATCCGTGACTTTATCTACGGTAGAAGACCAAAGAGACTCACCCTCAGGGGCCATCCGCATATTGTAATATCCTGCCGTTTTACCCAGAATATCATCCACGCCAAACACATCGAAAACATGGAGATATACTGTAACTTGACTCTGTCCTGCATTATGATTAGAGGGACTGCCCCCTGAGATTTGCACATGGCTAATGGAAATGCTGACACTTGTGTCACGAGAAGAGGCCCCATATTCTAATGTTATTGTAGTATTTGCTGGTGGAGGAGGCGGGGTAGAGCCTGGCTGGGCTGTCCAAGTACTCTCAATCAAAAGGGTTAGTGGTGAATCATCAATACCTGTCAATGAAAAATCACTCTCTCCACCTATTGCAACCGTTTCACCCGATCCGACGTCTCCCGCAAATTGAAAACTATCCAGATTCTCATCGTTCTGAATTAAGGTATATGTAAGTGTTACAGTGACATCGCGATTTGCGGAGATCCAGGCCTTACCTGACCAATCACCTGAAATATTGGCCGAAGCGTAAAGTGAAGAAGTGGTCCATCGGCCCACTTCTTGGGTATTCCCTGCCGACTGTTCTCCATCTCCTATAACAACTGACTCACTGTTTGAGGTGGATGGTTCATCAATCTGTAATTGACCATCGGGATCTCCATAAATGTATAAATCGACTGAAGCGAAGGTCTCGCCACTGGCTGTTCCTCCTTGAGGATACAATAACAACAACATTGCGAAAAACAGGAATAGCAACGCTCGCCTCATTTCTTTCTCACCAAATCGGTCCTATGTAAAATATTAACCTTCAGTCCTTTACTCCGTACTCCCAAACTTTATCTCCTATATAATGAAGAGCCTTGACGGCTTTGCCTTTTTCCGAACTGAGCATATCCTTACTGCTCAGGAGGGCCTGACCCACTGCCAATGGTTTGTGATGGTTCTCTTCACGAATCCAGACATATTGCCCTTCAACCACCTCGGGGCTCACCTCATTGATACCGGCAGACATCACATTGGCCCCATTGCAAACAAATTTGACTGCGCCCATATCCACCTGTACCCATCCAGCTTGTGGTACATGGGACAACAGCCCTCTAACCGACAGATGAATCTGATCGTCCAAAACTAAGGCAATAATGTGTCCATACTGAATAACCACACCAAAATTCTCAGAAAAGGCCTGTTCATAATTACCTGCAGAAATAGGAAGGTCAAGACCATGCGTATCCAACAGTCCCTGCTTGATCCTCTTGGCCTCTCTTTTATTGATTGGGCGCCGCTTTTTAACGACTATATTCTTTACCACAGCACGACTATAGGAGGGTCTTTTATGTAGGTCTCCTAAGGCTAAATATGAAAATAAGTGTCATGGGGACCGGATATGTGGGGCTGGTCACTGGTGCAACATTGGCTGAAACCGGAAATCAAGTCACTTGTTTAGATCTTCTGGAAGAAAAAATAACTGAATTGAACCAGGGTAAATCACCGATCTTTGAACCAGGCCTGGAAAAATTGATCCAGGAAGGAATCAGGACCGGCAATCTGAAGGGGAGCACCGATATTGAGGATGGCATTGTAGAGAGTGATCTGACATTCATATGTGTTGGTACCCCCTCAGAAAAAGACGGGAGCATTGATCTTAACTATATCAAATCAGCTGCGTCATCAATAGGAAGGGCTTTAAGGCACAAAGAAAAGAAACATACGGTTATTGTAAAATCAACAGTTATACCTTTGACAACAGAAGAAATAGTATTGCCTATCCTAATCAAGAAAAGTGGATGGAAAAGAGAACAACTAGGGGTTGGAATGAACCCCGAATTCCTTAAGGAAGGAAGCGCCGTTAAAGACGCTCAAGAACCCGACCGGATTGTCATAGGTAGCGCAGACGGACTTTCACTTAGAGTAATGCGTTCACTGTACAAAGAACACAAATGTCCTAAGCTGGAGTGTAGCCCTCGTACGGCCGAGTTCATAAAATACGCTTCGAATTCGTTCCTGGCTGCAAAAATTTCTTTTGTCAATGAAATGGCCAATATGTGTAATTCCTGGGGCATCGATTTCAAAGAAGTAGCTGAAGGAATGGGAATGGATAGCCGGATCTCTCCCTTATTTTTGAGAGCGGGGGCCGGGTTCGGAGGTTCCTGCTTTCCCAAGGATGTAAAGGCTCTGGCAGCAGCTGCAAAATCGGATAATGTCGAATCGAAAATGCTGGAAGCCACGCTAGAAGTGAATGAGTTGCAACCCCAGATAATTGTTCAGATGGCTGAGGAAAGATTAGGAGTCCTGAAAGGCAAGAAGATAGCAGTACTGGGACTTGCCTTCAAACCAGACACCGATGATGTCAGGGAATCAAGAAGTGAAATTGTGGTGAAGGAATTAATGGATAAAGGCGCCGAGGTCGTAGGCCATGATCCGGAGGCTATGGATAATTTCAAGGAATTGATAGAAGTGAATACTGCTCCTAGCGTTGAAGAAACCGTCGAGAAGGCAGATTGTGTTATTCTTATGACTGAATGGAAAGAATACACGAAAATTAATCTCAAGATGTTGCGAAATAGAATGAGCGGTAATGTGATCATTGATGGGAGGCGAGCTTTCAATCCAGAACAAATTGAAAAGGCCGGTTTTGACTACAGAGCCATCGGTTTAGGCTAAACAAATTATTTTATAACCCAATCAGGTAAAGC
>DQOP01000086.1 GCA_015658585.1 Candidatus Poseidoniales archaeon
GATCCAAAGAGCGTAGATATCTGTCATTTTCTGAGTCTGCACGAGGACTGTTTCCTCATAGTAAGATTGATATTCATCCAAAAATTCACGCCATAATGGAGGAAGATCGCGGTAGGCCCTATTTTTACTCCAGGTCTTAGCATTGATTATAGCTTCACGATTTATCAGACGAGCTTCCTTGCGTGTTTCTTTGGCTACTGGTATTATCTCCGCCAGTTTTCCATCACCTAATACCTGTTTATGGAGTCTACAAGCTAAATCGAGTTTATCCATCATCTTCTTGGCCTCATCATCCATTGGTTGGTATTCTTTACCATAAATCGCTGACCATGCCTTTTTCTCACGTTCTCTACGGTCCATCTCATCCCTAAAGAATATTGCTTCAATGAAAATTTCCATATGGAATTTTACTAGTAAAATATTAGAAGGAGTACTCCACTTCCTCTTGCGTATGTCAGTGACATGTGCAGTGGCATACTCTGTACCCTTCTGTGCACGAACCAAAGCCGTTTTTTGCCATCTTACAGCCCCCCTGATCTGGGCCTTCATGGTCTTGCGCTCTACTTCAACCTTGTAAGTATAGGCACCTTTACGAATGGCTGCAGTTGTTTTTAATAATCTTCCTGAAAAATCCAATAATTGCTCGATGTTTAGCATAATCTTTTCTTCCTCAATAGAAGATGTGGCACCAGGATACATCTCATCAGGTTCTTCGGCTCCCGAACCCTTCACAAGATTAGGGATATGTTCATCCCGAAGAAACTTAAATTGTTCATAATCCAGCATTTTAGGGGCAATTACTACTTCCAATTTATTTGATATTGAATTACCATCTTTACTATGTAAGCAAATCGTATTTGTACCTATGTAATCCGGGACTATGAATTGCAGTGAATGCGTGGTATTGGATTTGACAAGAGGTAAATCATCAACCTTGGCAACACCCAATCTTACATGAACACCATCGAGTTGCTTGAATGCATTGACATTAATCATGACGCTCTCACCCTCAACCAGATTCTCACTGTGCCCTTCTGGTAAATTGAGCTCAATTGTTGCATCTGGTAAACTCATATCAACCGAATACGCTTAAACCAGGTGATTCAACCATTTTCTCTAGGGTTGTAGTAATACCATGATTAGCACCAAATATTTCCTGAGATTTGAGCATCAAGCACTTCAATTCATTTCTCTCGAGACCCTCAAGAGCAGGCATGATATTGGCTTTGATTACATCATATAAAGCTCTGTCCATCTCATACTGACCTCTAGAATTGAAAATCGTGAGCATGGAATCAATAATGACGGCAGGTCCAATCTTTCTATAGGTACGAACTCCCCGCGCAACTTCATCGTCTCGAGATGTTGGCAATTCCTCTTCCTCTAAGAAATTCATAAGCTGGTTGAAGGCCTCGAACATAGAGCCATCATCATCGTAAAAGTCAAACTTGTTCTGAGCATACCAGTCCTCCTCTTTCTCAGGTCTTTCCGGAGCTATGCCCAGCTTAGTCAATTTATTAAATACGAAAATGGGCATGCGTTTGTATTCATCATCCTTTTGAGGAAGCCCAATCTCAACAAATGCAAATCTTCTCATCAACGCATGACCTACATTGAACAAGGTATTCTTATCTTGCGTATTCATAGTCCCAATTATTCTAAATTCAGGTGGCATCATGAAAGGGGCACCAGCCGTTTCCTTAGCTGTCAACAAGGCCTGCTTATCTCGATATTCAAATACCGTGAATAATTTACCGAATGCTTCATCAATATTGGCTCGGTTGAACTCATCAATAACCAAATAGTGAGGTCTACCTTCTTCCTGCATAGATTTTTCACAACGCTTTGCTGCATCGGACACATAACCATCCTTGAAATAATACCCTCCGGAATCATCAGGAGAAATACCACCAATAACTTCAAAGTTGGACCATTCAGCATTGGCAGTTACAATTGTATAATTGGGGATGGGACTTCCGTCTTTTCCTTCGTTGACCCCACAAATCTGAGTTAAAAGAAGATTGGCAAGCGCGGTCTTACCTGTACCGGGATCACCGTACAACATTATGTTCCGACCTGACTTTAGATGTGTGACAGTTTGATTAATAGTGTCTTCAGTAGTAGAATAATACTTGGATAACTCCTCGTAATCCACATCATAGTTGACCTTCATAACTTTACGTACTACTGCCGTTTCTTCCAAATCCTCTCTGAGTTCTTTCTCAATCTCACTAAAATCTACACCATAATTTTCATCCTCAGTGGGTTTGATATCAATTGTAGCCTCTGGAAATTCAGATAGCAAACGATCCATTGCATCCTCAAGACTAATCTTCCCAGAAGACAGCGTTTCTGTTTCTTCCTCACTATCTTCCTCGTCTTCTGGTTGGAATGAAGAATCAAAGGGATCTGTAGGGGGACTAGATAATTGCATCTCCATCATCTTATCCCTGAATTTCTCAGTACCATATTTCATTCCATACCAAACTGCACCAGCAGCTACGGCCAGAGGAAGGGCAAACATAACCCATTCAACAGAACTATCTGGTGATGAAATTGATTTACCGGATAACAAAGCGGGTGCAATCATTGTAGCAAAAAGAGTGCCAATACCTGCTACAAATAAACCAAAGTAGGCCAATCCCTCCATACTCTGTTCAGATTTCCTTTTACGATAAAACAAGAAAACTCCAATAAAGGCGATAGATACAGAAAGAACAGTAAGTACGATGTCTCCTTGCTCAAAATACAAATTACCAAAATTTCGAACCAGATTCCAGACCAGAACTATGAACTGTAAGGAAAGACCCATAACTATCATGAAAAAGTATTTTGCTTCTTCCATGTCCTTGAGCCTTATAGTCTGTAAAAGATACCCGGCGATTCCTAACAATAAAAAGAACAAACCAGCCAGCAAAATCAGCATCTCAATAGCTTGTAAATCAACATAAACTATTGTTACATCACCGCCAACATCCAGACAAGCCTGTTCCACACCGGCGTCAAAGTCCCTTACAAAATCACTACATGACTTCCAAGGACCTCTGACCCAATTGTGATGCAAAGCAGCGAAAACAAGCGAACCAGCACCTATAAAAGAATATATTGTACTGAGAGGAGCATCACTGATCTCCTTTCCAGTAACTGAATACAGAAATACTATGTATGAGACAACAATTATTGCCAGACCAGACGTGGCTCCCAAAGTAGTCTCAATCGGGTTTAAAGGATTCTCATTTCGACCCATGTAAAGATAGATTATAGCCATAACTATAATCGGGA
>DQOP01000064.1 GCA_015658585.1 Candidatus Poseidoniales archaeon
AATAACCACTTGGCAATTAGAGGAATAATATCAATAACTAGGGCTCGTGAGGGGATTAATGCCTGCCAGAGGTTTCCAATTAATTGCTATCGAAGCAAAAAGACATCGAAAATCGGCGCCCCAGAAGCAAGTTAGAATAGATCATAATACCACCATTCTATCGATAAAGCAGAAATCGGATAAAGAAATGGAGATTGAAATGAGATATACTGTCTCATACGGACTATTGGGTATAGTTCAACTAGATTGTGCTATAGGCTATGTTGACGATTCAACAAATGTTGTGAAAAAAGCCGTCGAAAAATGGGACAGGGAACACAAACTACCTGACACGATTGCAGAAGCTGTACACAATAGGACCTTGGCACAAGGGTCCTTTGAAGTACTGAATATTGCAAAGAAACTGAACCTTCCACCGCCATTTAAAGTGGAGATACCACAAATCAAGATTGGAAAGAAAAAAGGGGCCTCTAACAGCAAAGATGCCAGTCCTGAAGTAGCTTAGTAATGGCAAGAATGGAATTTAAATGCCCCAAATGTAAAAAATTAAACAGAATTGTCATAATGGGGGATGATTCGGGTAAATTCCCAAGAACGTGTGTGGGTTGTGATTCGGATCTGGAAATAGAGTTAACCAAGCAAGGTAAAGAATTACGGGTCATTCTGATATCCGACGAAATAAATACTAACGTAGCTAAAGTTGTACCCAAGGATTACAAACAATACGAAGGGAAAGTTCCAGAAACCAGTGAAAAGACTGCAATGGTAAAGATAATTTCACTGCTGATATTTACGGCAGCTCTCATGGGACTTATGACTGGTGGATTGCTATTCACAGTACCTGATCAGTACGACGGAGTTGAGAAGATTAAGATTGGAATAGTAGTGAAAAACAGCACTACTACTCTAGAAAATGCAATTATCCTTGTTGATTCTCAAGAAATTAACCAAACCTATTTTGGAAATGGAAGCTATGATATTTTTCTTAAGCCGGGAAAATACAAAATCGAGGTTAGGGTGCCATTGCACAAGAATTGCACCATGGACGTCTATATTCCTCTTCAGGACAATAACCTGACTCTAGTTGAAATCAATCAGGGATTGGAAGGTGTTAACCAGTTTACTTTTAACATGCAAGAAGGTGAAGGGAATACAAATCTGGGAGAGAACACTTACAGTTTGATGCTGAATTGGTGCCCAGGAATTATGTTTGTATTCTCATTGATAGGCGTATGGGGTGCATGGGTCACGTATACATTACAATCCTACAAGTATGCCCAGATTGGAGCCTTTTTCTCTATTCTGGCGATGGGGTTTCTTGTAGTTGGGCCAATACTAGGATTCATAGCCCTGGTGCTTCTACCAAAAATCAAGAATATGTTCAACCGTTCCTTTTAATAACTAGACCAACGCGACTATATTGTGAAGTTGAAGGCAGGGCTTGAGGTACACCAACAGCTTGACTGTGGTAAGCTTTTCTGCAATTGTGATAATTTGGAATCAGGCAGTGATCAAACATTTAGCCGTACGCTACATGCAACCTCAAGTGAAATGGGAAGCGTTGATGTTGCCGCACAGGCTGAGGGAATCCGGAAATTTACATATCACAATCGAAGCTGTAATTGTTTGGTTTACACTGATGAAGAACCTCCGCGGGGTCCAAACAAAGACGCTATCGAAATTGCAGTTCAATTTGCAAAATTGGTGGGAGCCAAAATAATTGAAGAAGTACAATTCATGCGGAAAGTAGTAGTTGATGGTTCAAATACAAGCGGTTTTCAAAGAACTGGTCTGATTGCCGTGGGTGGCCATATTGAATATGAGGGTAGAAAATTAGAATTGGATCAAATCTGCTTAGAGGAAGATTCTTGTCGACATGGTGAAAATAAGGACGAATATATCCTAGACAGATTAGGCATACCTCTTCTAGAAGTTACAACCAAACCTCAGCTCAAGAAACCTAAAGATGTCCAAGAAGCCGCTCGAGCCTTAGGTAGGCTTCTGCGTGCCTGCAAGGTCAAAAGAGGACTGGGGACAATTAGACAAGATGTGAATATCTCAATTAACAATGGACAAAGAGTGGAGCTTAAAGGATTTCAAGACTTGGCAACCATGCCAAAGGTTGTTGAAAATGAAATTCATAGACAAGAAAATCTAAATAACTTGAAGCAAGGAAAGCCTGGAAGCCAGAAGGACGTAACTGATCTGATATCAAAAAAGAAAGGAACGGCAATGGCTTGCAAGTTAGTGGGATGGAAAGGCCTACTTGGTACAAAGATGTCTGCGAAAGAGCATGTACGTATGGGAAGAGAACTGGCAGATTATGCAATCAAAGCAGGGATTGAAGATTATTCAGAAACGTTTGTGAAAGGACTGATGCATAGTGATGAATTACCGGCATACGGGATTAGTAAAGAAGAAACTCAGAAAATAAGTGATGTCTTGAAATGTAAAGGGGATGATGCGTTTGTTTTAATCTTTGGTGAAAAGACTACTGTCGATAGTGCACTTGATAATGTTATTCAGAGAGTGAAATTCCATGGAGTTCCTCAAGAAGTCAGGAGGGTTACGCCGAAAGGTCTCACAAGATATCTCAGACCAATGCCGGGAGCATCAAGAATGTACCCGGAAACCGATATTGCGCCAGTCAACTTACGAAACTTCGATGTAGTTTTACCAAAGACCCTGGATCAGAGAGAGAGTGAACTGCCTCTCAATGATGAGGAATCGAAGCAGATGGTGGCGAGAAATCTCGATTTGCGATTCCATAGATTAATGGAACAGATAGAAGACCCAAAGAACATATCGCGAGTGTTACTGCATACCTTACCAAACTTGTCATCTACAGGCCATACTTTTGTTACGGATGATGATATCCTACAAGTTTTATCCTTTGTTAAAGATGGAAAGATAGCCAAAGAAGGAATTGAAAATGCACTAGTCCAAGCTAGTATGGGGGATGAAATAGAAACTGGAAGCGACAATATAGATGATGAAGTGGAACTCCTTATTGATAACCTTGTCCAAAAGAAAAAAGATTTCGTAAAGGATAAAGGAATGGATGCAGTTGGACCTCTGATGGGATTAGTAATGTCGGAATTCAGGGGTAAAATGGACGGGGCAAAGATAAATGCCCTTCTAATTAAGAGGATAGAACAAGAAATATGATTGAAAAGGCAATGATTTTAGCCGCAGGAAAAGGAAAACGTATGTGGCCTTTGACAGATAATACTCCCAAACCATTATTGCCACTGGGAGGAACAACGATAATTCAGAGGCAAATTGAAGAACTTACAAAGGTAGGGGTTAAGGAAATACATGTCTTGATCGGATATCAAATGAAGGAGATCTCCAATCATTTAGGAAATGGTGAGAAATTGGGTGTAAAAATCAAATATATCGTTCAGGAAAAGCAGGAAGGGACTGGGCATGCCGTTCTTCAGGCAAATGGGAAGATAAAAGGGGAATTTTACTGCCTCAATGGGGACATGGTCATTGATGGTTCCAACCTTGACCGGATGAGTAACGGTAAAAATGAAATTGTAATGATGACCACAGAGGTCGAGGATGGATCTAGATTTGGTGTTGTTCAAAGCAAGAAAGGAAAATTGGTATCAATAACTGAGAAAGGTGTCTCCGGAAAAGCGAACATCAATGCCGGGATGTATTTATTCAACGAAAAAATATTTGAGGCCATAAAAAGAGTGGAGAAATCAGTCAGGGGCGAGTATGAACTAACAGATGCATTACAAGCAATATCAAAGGATGTCAACATAATGGAATACAAAGGATTCTGGCAAGACATCGGGTGTCCCTGGGATCTGATAACTGCCAATGAAAACTGTATCGAAGATATCGAGGAAAAAAACCACGGAATAATCGAGGATAATGTCAATATAAATGGCAAAATACATGTGGGCAAGAATTCCATTATAAAGTCAGGCACATGCATTGAAGGGACGGTATGGATAGGTGAAAATTGTGTTGTAGGGCCTAATGCTTATCTGAGAGGCGGGACTGTTCTTTGTGGGAACAACAAAGTCGGTGCTTCTAGCGAGATAAAGAATACCATACTGATGCAAGGTGCAAAAGCACCACACCACAACTATGTGGGGGATTCAATTGTTGGAAAGGATAGTAACTTGGGTTCAGGAACCAAAATCGCGAATCTAAGACTTGATAAGAAAATAATAGAAGTTACACATCAAGGAAAGAAAATAAGCACGGATAGAAGAAAATTAGGGGCAATCATAGGCGATAATGTTAACACTGGAATAAACGCATCTGTAAACGCTGGAACAATCCTGGGAAACCATGTGAAAGTGGGGCCCAATACTTTAGTTTCAGGAACCTATGAATCAAAGAGTATCATAGTCTGATGCATATTCTACAAGTAACTCCATATTTTTACCCTCATTTTGGAGGAGTGGAATCCCATGTTATGGGGCTTTCTGAAACCTTGATAAAATTAGGCCACGAAGTAGAAGTTGTAACATCACGCTATAGTAGAATGCCAGAGATTGAAAAAATAAAGGGAATCAAAGTGACTAGACTGCCACAATGGGCCAATATGTACAATACGCCCGTAGTGACGGCCATCCGGTCCTTTGTTAGAAGAAGTCATGCTGATGTGGTACATGTCCACTCGCCACCCCCTTTTACCGAAAGATTTGCGGCCAAGGGTGCTAAGGAATCACAGAAACCTTTGGTGATTACGCAGCATTGTGATTTAGAATTAAAGGGACCATTTGGAAGAGTAGCCGTAAGTTTGTACCAGACCGTGCTAGGGAAATATCCCCTAGAAGTTGCTGACAGAGTCATATCAACCACTGAAAGTTATGCAACCACATCAAGGAGTCTTTGGGACATTGATGTGAGCGTAGTACCAAATGCCGTAGACACTGATAGGTTCAGGCCGGAGAATCAGGGAGCCTTCATTCGAGATAAATTTGCAGGGAACGATGAACCACTAGCACTTTTTGTAGGAAGATTGGTTCCTCATAAAGGAATTGGGATATTAATCAGAGCGCTAAATTACACAGAAAACGGGAAACTCCTGATTGTAGGTGATGGCCCTTATCTAAACTGGCTGAAAAGGTTGACCCGAAAAATGAACCTTGAAAATAGAATAGTCTTTGTGGGGCCTATCTCAGATTATTGGTTACCGGCATATTATGCTGCAACGGATGTAGTGGTTCTACCGTCGACCTCTAGACTGGAAGCATTCGGTATAGTCGGTTTGGAAGGGATGGCTTCTGGTAAGCCACTTATTCTCAGTGACATTCCTGGAGTAAGAGATGTAATCTCATCAAAAGAAGGATTTATTGTAGAACCATTAGATCCTGAGGCATTGGCAGAAGCACTAGAAAAGGTGTGGAATTATCCCGAAATGGCCAAGCAGATGGGAAAAAGAGGCAGAAAAAGAGTTGAGAAGTTATTCTCGTGGAAGAAAGTGGCCCAAGACATTGAAAAGATATTTATTGAAGTTACGACTAAATAACCAAATCCAAGTCAAGATCAGCTAAAGCTTGGCTATAGTGAGAAGTGTCTTTTCCCATTTTCTTCAAGACGGAAGCCTTGCCCAGAAGAGCATCTGGACAATACATATCACACCCCATTGCTGAATCAAAGAAGTCACTGGATTCATCATATTTCCCTAAATCGAATGCAGACCAACCTGCTGCAATCCATCCATCTATGTTTTCCGGCCTGAGATCTATCGATTTGACTGCGGCTGCAAGAGCTTTTTCATTTTCGGACAACGACCTGTGGCATTGCACTCTTAACATCAAATCTTCCCACTTTTCTTTTCCTAATAATTCAAGAGCCTTCAACGGTTCATCTCTAACTAGCTTGGAACCTATAATCCGCTTTAGCTGAAGCGATTCGGGAAACCTTGAAATCAGATTTTCCAGATTATCCATTATTTCACCCGAATCCATTGTCTTCACCAGTAACTGTGTTCCAGTAATAGATTCGGGATCAACCTCTAGACCTCTGGAAATTGTCTCTCTAGCTTCATCAATCAAATCATTTTTTATTAGAAACTCGGCCTTTTTGAAATAGGGGCGACTAGACCCTGAGGCAACATTAATTGCGTTACTATATTGCCTAAAACCTTCGTGCATAACGCCAGCATCAAGAAGAATTCTTCCTTTCTCCATCCAGTCCAGATCTCTCATTCGACTCCGGGATAGGACATCCTGAGCCCTAACGGCCTCATCATAGCACTGCAATGCCTGAACATGGTTATTCAATTCAAGATTGACATCACCTAGAGCTATCCAGCAAGGTACATGTTGACCATCGACTGATAAGCCCAAATTCAGAATCTGTCTGGCCTTGTCAAAGAGACCTAATGCTACAAAGCAATATGCTAAAGCCTCATGGTAATCTGGATCTTGGTCCTCCAATTCAAGTGATGTCTCTATGAATTCAAGGCCTTCCTCTGGACGGTCTAAATTCGTTAAAGCCCGACCCTTGGCCATCCATGCATAGTGGAACGTGGGGTCGAGCTCTATTGCCTTTTCATGATAAGGGATAGACTCCTCATATCTATGCAAGTGATCCAGGGCATTCCCAATATTATTTATGGCAATCACATAACTCTCATCTAACGCTATAGATTTTTTGTAGATTTCTATGCTTCTCTCATAACTTCCCTGATTATAATGAACATTAGCTAAATTATTCCAGGCTATTTTATCATCAGGATCTAATTCAACTGCCCGCTGATAATAATCTTTAGAATCATTAAGACGCCCAGATAACTGGAGGGTGTAACCATAATTGTACCAGGCCACAGCATAACTAGGATCGGAACGCATTGATTCATCATAACAGCGAAGAGATTCGTTCCAACGATTTATGTTAAAATTCGCAAACCCCCTATTATTCCAGGCTGGTGCGTTTCTGGGCTCCAATTCCAGTGAACGGGCATAGGCCTGAATTGCCTCCTCAAACTTTTCCAAGCGCTGTAAAGAGTCACCCAGTCGCATATGATAACGGGAAACATCCGGCGCCAGTTTGCATGCCTCTTCAAAATGAGATTGAGCTTTGGCTGATTGGCCTCTGGACATTTCCAACATTCCAAGACGATTGTATAACTGCGGATCTTCAGGAGCTAATTCCAGTGCCTCCTTGAATTTAGAATAAGCTTGTCCTGTATTGCCCTGATCAATCAGGGCTTCTCCGGCCTCAATAAGATCTATTACATCCACTTCAATCACCTATTACTTTCTCAATACGATCTATTGCTTTCTGAGTGTCCTTCTTTAACCTGTCCCATTCATCAACACCATGTTCAAGAAAATCAGGTTTGTGTTCTAATGCTGTCTCATAGCATTCCAGAGCTTCCCGTGGGCGATCCAACAATTCAAGAACATAACCCTTGTTATGCCAAGCCCACGAATAGTCAGTCCTTAACTTTATAGCTCGATCATAACAATCCAGAGATTCTTCCAATTTATTTAGCTGGCGGAGGGTAACACCTCTATTGTTCCAGGCGCTCCTATTTTTGGGATTAAGCTCGGTGGAACGTTTGAAGGCATTTAGTGCCTCATTGAGATCACCCACCCTGAAAAGTGCCTTTCCAAGATTGAACCAACAAACTGCATACTTAGGATTTGATGCAAGTGCACGACGGTAACTGTCAATTGCCTTGTGATTGTAGCCTAGACGGCCAAGAGCTACGCCTCGATCATTATAGACGACTTCATCCTCAACACTGAGACTTCTTTTCAAAGAATCAGAGGCGTCCTTGAATTCGCCAAGTTGATCGTGAGCCATGCCTTTAGCAGCAAGTACTTCAGTATCCCTGGGCCTAAAGTCTAAGACTTCATTGAACAAATCTAAGGCCTCACGATTTTCCCCAATAATATACAAGACCTTTCCCTTCTGGTACAAGGCGTCTCTATGCTTGGAATCCTTTGAGAGGGCCTTATCTAATACAACCAAGGCTTCATCATACCTCTCAAGTTCTCTAAGAGACTTGCCTTTAAGAGCCAATGCTTCAACGTAATCCTGTTTTTCGCTCAAGGATACGTCTGAAGCCTCTAGTGCTTTTTCTAATTTACCCATGCCAAAATAGGACAAACCAATATCCTTGAAGAGAATTTCCCTATTTTTTGTTTTATTTGACAATGTGAGTAAAATCTCTAGTGCTTTTTCATATTGCTTTGATCTCAAATGAATCTTTGCTAACTCATGGTTCAGATGATTGCTTCTCGGTTTGAGCTCAAGAGCTTTCTTTATGGTACTTTCAGCTTTGGAATGATGGCCTATCTTTGAATACGAAATAGCATCGATTTCAAGCTCCCGTATTTGCTTCTTTGTTGAGTCGGGCACAGGTCCCTATGAATAGGTAATAAAAAAGGAATTATCAAGTCAGTAGTTTATTTAACGTGCTAATTATCTCCAAAGTAATGACCGTAGCTTTAGATGGTGAATCACTGACCATCGATAAACTAGTTGATGTCGCACGAAATAAACACCGGGTAGAAGTTACCAAAGGGGCATGGCAAAGAATAGAATCTTGTAGAAAGATGCTAGAAAAGAAAATTGAGGGCCATGAAACGATGTATGGTGTTACAACTGGTATTGGTGAATTCTCAGAGGTTACATTAACGCCAGAACAAATCAAGGAATTTCAGAAGTTGCTTGTCTATTCACATGCTGCAGGAATAGGTGAACCAATGGAAATAGAAGTGGTCAGGGGCGCAATGTGTGGCCGGATTAACGTCCATTCCAAAGGCTATTCGGGAGGTCGAAGAAAGGTAACTGAATACCTTGCTGAATCATTGAATCATGGACTTACACCTGTGGTATGTGAGAAAGGTTCTGTTGGGGCCTGTGGCGATTTAGCACCGATGTCGCAAATCGCACTGGCGTTAATGGGAGAAGGGGAAATGTTTGTCAATGGTAAAATAACAGAATCGAAAGCGGCTTTGAAGAGTATTGGACTAAAACCATTGGAACTTGAGGCGCGTGATGGATTGGCTATAATCAATGGTAGCAATGTACTGACCGCATTAGCTGCAATAATTCTTCATGATGCCAAAAAGTGGATGAAATTGCACGATATTACGGCTGCTATGACTTTAGAGGCATTGATGGCCAACATGAAACCGTATGACAAGAGAATTCATGTGTTGCGTGGTTTCCAAGGGGCCCAAAAGGTCTCTGAGAACCTGAATTTAATTACTACTGATTCAGAGATACTGTTCAGCGGGAATAAAAAAGTCCAAGATGCATATTCAATGCGATCAACCCCTCAGGTGGCTGGAGCACTAAGAGACGCGATAGAATTTGCAATCAGGCAGGTTGAGACCGAATTGAATGGAGTTGGAGATAATCCAATATTCCTGACCGAAGAAAAAGAGGTATTGACTGGAGCAAATTTTCAGGGCACGCCGGTGGCACTTCCAATGGAAATGATAGGAACTGGACTAAGTATGGTGGCTGTAATCTCAGAAAGGAGAATGAATCGCCTGACAAACCCAGCCCTATCTGTGGGATTACCTCCATTTCTAACAAAAAAACCAGGTTTGAACTCGGGGATGATGTTGGCACAATACACAGCTGATGCCCTTATTGTTGAAACCAGAATACTCTCTCATCCTGCTGCTAACCAATCAATACCTGCAGCTGCGGATCAAGAGGATTTTGTCTCAATGGGGCTTACGACAAGCCAAAAAACTAAGAAAATACTGGACAATTGTTACGGTGTTCTAGCTATTGAGATGATGGCAGCCGCTCAAGCACTAGACCTAAGAGAAAAGAAGTCCGGAAAGGGCACTTCTGCAGCTCATGGAGTAGTAAGGAAATATGTGGACTTTCTGGATGATGACAGACCACTATACAAAGATAACAACCGAATGGTTGAACTACTTAAATCGGATGAAGTAATAGAAGCAGTAGAAAGTGAACTAGGGACGGAACTGAACTAGAGACTGGAGTCAACCCTTCTTAGAGCGTCTGAAACTTCATCCTTCGACATTATCAAAGGCATCCTGAAACGAATTGAACGAGGTCCGGACTTCAAAGCAAGAAGCTTGTTCTCCATCATTCGCCCAATCATAGCATCTCTAGCCTCAGGCGTATCCAGAGTAAAAGCAGACAATGATCCCACACCCCGAACATTTGTGAATGTACCTTTCTCCTTTGCCATAGCCCGCAGTCCAGTAACAAACTCTGCGCCTCGTTTTAGGATGTTCTCACCCAAATCTTCCTGAAGGATTATCTCAATGAATCTCTTTGACCTTACCATATCTACAAGATTGCCGCCCCAAGTAGAATTTATTCGGGAGGACATTGTAAAGACGTTATTATCAACCTCCTTGACGCGATTATTCGCATAAATACCACAAACTTGCGTCTTTTTACCAAATGCCGCAATATCTGGTGCGATACCATGATGCTGCCACATCCAAGGTTTACCTGACCCCCAGAATCCTGTTTGAATTTCATCAAATATCAGTAAACAATCGTGATTGTCCGAGTAGTCTCTAAGCATTTGCAAGAACTCAGAACGAAAGTGGTTATCGCCACCTTCACCCTGCATTGGTTCTACAATTATTCCTGCAACCTTGTCGCCATGCTTTGAAAATGCAGCATCCAGGTCTTTCTTGGATTGTGATTCCGATGCAGCAATATCATTACTTACATTCCCATCCAAATCGTATTCAATACATGGATTGTGAATTCGAGGCCAGTCAAATTTAGGGAACAGACCAGTCTTGACGGGGTCTGTATTTGTCAAAGACATTGTATAGCCACTTCGACCGTGAAAAGCTTCACGGAGGTGAATTATTACTAAATCTTCGCAAGCATCCCCTATTTTCCGACCAAGTTTCCGTGCTTTCCAATCGAATGCTGTCTTCAATGCATTCTCAATGGCTAGGGCCCCTCCTGCAACCCAGAAATGATTGTTGAAATCATCCGGGGAAGCATGGGTGGCAAACATCTCCACAAACTCTGCCATCTCTCTAGTGTAAAGATCCGAATTCGCAGGATTATTGATAGAAACCTTTGAAATCTTATTGAAGAACTCTGGTTCGGTCATCATAGGATGGTTATAGCCAATAGGCCAAGACGCAAAACAAGTGAAACAGTCAAGATATTTCTCCTGGGTCACTGAATCGTGCAGCCATACACCATGAGACTTTTCCATGTCAAAAACAACGTCAAAACCGTCAACCAATTGATATTTTTTCAGTGTCTCATGAACGCTTCTGGTGAATGCCATTTGGTCACATTAGAAAACCAACCTTTAAACTACGGGTCACAAACCGACCTCAATGTTTGAATCAGTTTTGGTAATTCCTCAACACAACTGATGTCTTTGGAGGACGCGATGGCTAGTTCACGTCTTATCTGATCGTTAGGTATCAAATCACTAGATTCGCCATATTCCTTTAACTGCTTGGCTAAACGGCCTCCTGTTCTATCCCAATCAGTCATTACCACAAATGTTCCCGAGGTCCCTAATTTCCGTACTAACTTTTCGACAGTTGAGAGTACGGATTGACCGTCATTTAATTCGATTACATCGCCATGATATCCTAGGCTTCTAAGAGCCAATGTGTCGCTATGACCTTCAACAACAACCGGCGAATCCAGATTATTGAGGGAATCTAATATTCTATTGAAGGCATCAAGACGAATCTGAGGACTGTTATTTCGGTTTGATTTCATTATTTAAAATCAAGATTTGACTCAGGTTTGGACTAATGGACATGGGGTCTTAAGTTAGACCATCTGTCGGCGATTAATGATTCAGGTTAATGGCTTGACAAAGTACTATGGAAATAGACCTGCGGCCAAGGATATTTCCTTCAAAGTAGAGGCTGGCGAGGTTTTTGGATTGCTGGGAACAAATGGAGCCGGGAAATCGACCACGATCAAGATGATGTGTGGGCTCTTGAAACCAACCAGAGGATCTATCCGGATTTGAGGTGTGGATCTCCAAAAAACGCCTTTAAAGGCTAAATCAATGATGGGGTACCTTCCAGAAAGTCCTCTAATCTACGACCGGTTAACAGGGGCTGAGACTCTAGAACTGATTGGTAAACTTCGAAAGCTTTCAAATAAATTGATACAGCAGAGAATCAAATACTATGCAAGTTCACTAGGACTAGGGGAACAGATACATCATGAAGTGGGAACTTATTCGAAGGGAATGCGACAGAAACTTGCAATCGCAATGACCCTGATCCATGATCCGGAAATAGTTCTTCTAGATGAACCGGCAAGCGGTCTGGACCCCCGGTACACCAAACAATTGAAAGATTGGATAACAAATCTAGCTGCAAATGGCCGTACCGTTCTGCTTTCTACCCATATCATTGAAATGGCTGAAAGTCTTTGTACCAAAGTAGGCATAATCGACCAGGGGAAACTGCTAGCCATCGGAACTGTAAATGAGATTCAAATGAGTACCGGGGCAAATAATCTGGAAGATGCATTTATCAGGTTGATAGAAGATTAAGCAAGAGAAACTGAGTTGGACCTCTGCATACATTCAGTTACTATTTTTTTGGCCCACGCCAATTTCTCCAGTTTTCTTGGGCTGTATTTACCTGAATAATCTCCAATCTTGGAGAAATCAAATCCGATTAACTGTACCGACTTGCAGCCTAACGAAAGTGCCATCATCAATGCACGGTCTCCATCGGTAAAACCTCCCCAACAGGAAGTGCCTGTAGATGGATGTGTGGATGTAACACATATTGGCCTGATATGTGAAGAATATCTATACAGGGCTGCCAGATTGTCACCATGGCTGTGTACGATGACCTTAGAACCATGTTCAGAAGCCCAGATTAAGTCTGAAATGTAACCATCAAGATCCGTAACAATGAACTCCGGTATAGTTCCTCTTTCCAGGCAGGCCCTGAGTGCACCGTCAGCAGCCAGCAAATCTGATTCAGGGATGTCCGTGAATGAGTTTATGCCTGCGCCCACTATTACCAGATCCCTATCCTTGACATGATCGGATATGTCGCCTTCCTGTGTAAAGATACGGGACGCAAAACGGGATGCAACGTCTTCACGGATTCGGGAAAAAGCAAATTGATCCTCTATTCTATCTTGAAAATCCCACCACCATTCAATATCGAAAGCCAAGACTACACCAAAGCTTCTGACAAACTTACTCCTCTGATTAAATCTTCAGAGGGCGTTGCCGTCTTCGTCACAGGGTACTTCCTTTCCTGTGTCTGGGTCAATGTAGTAGAATGAACCATCTTCATCCTCATATATCTCGACCTCGTATTCATCACTGTCACCAAAGTCATCAAAGCCACCGAAATCGGATGCGCTTGCACCAGATGCGGCTGCACTCAACATATTCATGATACTGCTCTCCTCTGCAGCGGCGTCCCTGGCTTCCTTAGTGGACTGAAGGGCATCAATCTTACGCTTGGTGCTCTCATAGTCCTCGGTCATCGATGTCAGTTTCTCCAACTGCTCATCACGCTCCATCTTCAATATGTGAGCTAGTTGCTCTTCTATCTTGGACAGTTCATCGCGAGCCTTGACCAGTCGGCCTAAAGAATCGTGGAATCTCTCGGCCACCATTTCGATATCCGGGTCCTCCAGATCAAGCTGTATCTGATCCTCTTCCTTCTCTCGAGCCGCTTCAGCTGCTTCAAGCTCCTGGAGCTTTTCCTCAGCTGCAATTTCCTGGGCTCGAACCAGGACTTCGTTGAAAGCTGAAATATGTTCTTCCAGCTTTGTTGCCGCTCGGGATGCGTCGTAAGCAGAGACCTCCAATAGTTCTTCCCGCTCTGCCAAACCCTCCATGCGGCGTTCTACGCTTTCCAATCTTTGTCGGTCTCTTTCGTTCATTTCTTCATCTCCTGCAATTTCACCCTGCTGCATCTTAAAAGCTGTTCCGGCTAGGAGCATACCTAGCACGAAGAAGCCTACAAGCGCTACAAGGTTGTAAGTGTAAGAA
>DQOP01000070.1 GCA_015658585.1 Candidatus Poseidoniales archaeon
AGCCTCTGGAGAACAAAGGTACGTTTAATCGCAGTAATTTTGATGGTGGTTGTAGGTGTTTTTGGAGGGATTGCTTTCGGAGGCTATGCTAGCAATGTGGAGGTTCTCTACGACAACATTTATGCAGATAGCGAGGATGGCGTCAATCTTCCGGACATTTGGGTCAATCTTCCCACTGGAACTTGGTCAAATGAGGAATCACATAATTTGTGTGATAAGTTTGGGCAGGATTTTCCTTCAGATAGTCCCTCAATAGTCAAATGTGAACCTAGGTTGGTCATTGATGGGACCCTTTTCCATACCGACAAATCAGGAGAGGAGGTTCTGGTTGCGGCTGTCTGGCATGGAATTGATGAGGGTGATGTTGATAAGGTCTGGATTCCAGATCATAAGTGCTGTGATGGTAGGGTCGCACAGACATCATCAGAGATTGTGATTGATACCCATGTGGCCGAGGATCTAGATATTTCAGTGGGCAGTTCAGTATCATTAGGTGCTGGTGAAGGTCGTATGGATTTTACAGTGGTTGGTTTGGGTTACCAGTCCAGCCACTTTTGGTTTGCACCCAAAGGTTCTCTGTTTCCTGCTGAGGCCGGTACTTATGTCACAGGGTATCTAACAGATGAGGGCCTTGAGAAATTAGCCAATCTTACTCCGGGTTCCTCCAACAAACTTCTGATTGATTTGGAAGGAACTCCAGCTTTTGATCTGCCTACAACCGATGATTTTGAGGGAGAAGAGTTAGCTCCTGTCAAAGCCCATGTGATGGAAGTCTTATTGGATGAGGATTCAGGTACGGCAACTGTCAATGATAGAGGAGAAACGCCATCAGTAGAATTCCTGAGAGCTGATCTCGAAGGTGCCCAGCGCAGCTTTCCGGCAGTGACTGCAATGTTGGTCATTGTAGCATCAATAACAATAATCGTTAGTTTGCAAAGACTGATACAGAGTCAATCTCGTGAAATAGCAATAATGCGTACTCTTGGAGTTCCCCGCAGTTCGATTATGATAGGTTACATGCTTGCCCCTTTGGCTATTGGGCTAATTGGTAGCGTCATAGGCGTTCTACTGGGTGTTTTTTTGGGTATTCGGGCGATGCTTGATGTTTATGAGAATATAATAGGCCTCCCGATCCTGAATGAAAGTATTGACTGGAGTATGGTATTGGAGATAATGGCTATTGCAATGGTAATTGTCTTCCTGTCAGGAATCAGGCCAGCCTGGCAGGCTTCACGACTCAGACCTCTGGATATCTTGGGAGGTCAGCACGAGGTACGCGTAGGGTCAAAGTTTCTTCAGAACCTGACCGCTAGATTGCCCACCACTGTTGGTTTGACCATTCGTTCGAGCATGCGCAAGCCAGTTCGCCTGAGCTTGACTTTCATTGCAGTAGGCCTGTCTATGCTGATATATGGCTCAATGTTGATGTTTACAGGTTCAATGACTGATATCCTAGTAGGTAATTTGGAGGAGAGACAACAGTGGGATGTTCAGGCATTTGTTCCAGAGAGTGGCCCAGATCGCATAATTGCCTGGTCAAATGAGAATAATGCAACGTATGAATTAGTGATAGAGTATCCCTTCGGATCAGTTAAGGATGACAGCGGAAAATCAAAACCATTTACTGCCGTTGGTTTGGAAAAATTTGCTACTGAAGGTTCATCACTGCGTTTGGTCAATCTTGTTGAGGGTGATTTACCAGCTGAGGGGTCTCAACCCGTCCAAGTTTTGGCGGATGAAGGCACAGCAGCTTTGCTTGATTGGGAATTGAACGAGGAACGTCTTTTGAGACTTGGAACCATGGAAATTAATGTTGAACTGGTAGGAACAACGCGCGGAGAGATTTACCGCACCATCTATTTCCATCGGACTGTCTTAGAAGAGAATATAGAGGTAGAGGCTACAGGTGTCTATCTCAAGTTGGAGGAAGGAGGTTCCGTTGATGGTGAATTGGCTGACGTCTCACAGGGGCTGATTGAGAAGAAGAATTTGTTGTCAGGAATCGAACAACTTTTGGAACAACAAGCCAAATTCATGGCCGTATTTGTATTCCTGGGAATCATAGTTGCAGTGGCGGTCCTGTTCAATACTCTGGTCATGAACCTTGCAGAGAGGGATCAGGAGCTGGCAACATTGAGGGTACTTGGAGCTTCTACAACCAGACTAGGCTCTATGTTACTTGGAGAGAATTTTGCAATAGGATTGATCGGAGGAATATTTGGCGCCATATTCGCTTATTTCGGAACGGTTTATCTGGCCAGTACATTTTCTTCCTGGACTTTCTATATTGTAGTTGTCCCTAGTCCAAATGTCATGCTCTTTTTGATCCTGACCGTCCTAATAATATCGCTTGCCATCACTCCTTATGGCATCTGGCGTCTGCGGAACATGAATCTGGCTGACAAAGTAAAAGATTTCAGCCATTAAGCAATTTTTTTGCTTCGGATATTATAAGTTCGATAGAATCTTCCAGAACATGACTATCCTCTACTTCGATCAGTTGCACGTTATTTCCAGACCTTTCTACGTAATTTTTACTGGCACTAACTGGCACAATATCGTCAGTTATTGAGTGAATTATAGTCACGGGCACACTATCAGGAGCTACCAATTCTTCGGGATTAATATTTGGAGGTTCAGGATAATGAAGTGCTGGAGCAAGAAGTAACAGGCCCCTAAGTTTCTCTGGTTTTTCCTGAGCGGCCAATGCACAGGCTAGCCCTCCCCAGCTGGACCCAGCAAGCACGACGTCTCCAATATCTATGGTCTCTTTCAGAAGTACTACTCTATCCACAAGTTCCATTTCATTGAAGTCTGGTGATATCACTTCAATCCCACTTTCACGAATAGCAGTGACCTTGCTACCGTTGGGACTGCCCCACAATCCATGTGCCCAGACCAGCATAATCCCCCAAACGCAGTCGATATAATATGCAATCCTTCTCGGGTTTCTATGTCTCCTACTTACGGAGAGTATCTCAAGATAGAGGAGTTGCTCAAATTACAGACCGGTATTGACGGTGATGAAAGCAAACTTAGCAATGACGAATTGCATTTTATTATAGTTCACCAGAATTTTGAACTTTGGTTCAAACTTATTATCAGTGAACTGAGATGTACACGTGATATCCTTGATACCGATTATGTAGAGGAGACCAAGATACCCCAAGCAGTTCATCATATGGGTAGGGTGATTGAGACTTTCAGACTCATGGCCCTGCAGTGGAAGGTTGTAGAGACCCTTGAACCCCAGGATTTCCTGAATTTCAGGGAGAAATTAGGCACGGCCTCAGGTTTTGAATCTTTTCAAATGAGAAAAATGGAAGCGCTAATGGGAGAGATATGGGTTGATGGTAAACCAGTAAGCGGTAAAGCCTGGGAATCCTTCAAGGAGAAAAAATCGTTGTATGAGGTCATATGTGAATGGCTTCACAGAACCCCCATCCAGGGTTCAACTCTAGGTTCATCGTCAGATGGTGAGACTGTTTCCAATTTCGTGGAAAGTTTTCTCGAAAAACATAAATCACTGTACCCGGATCATAACGCCGAGGCCCGCGAATTTCTAAAACCTGAAGATAAGGTCCACAGGGGAAGATCCGGTCTACTTTTCATTGAATCCTATAGGGAATTACCGTTGTTGGCATGGCCTAGAAAGTTGATATCGACCCTTATCGAACTGGAAGAAGTGATGGTGCTGTGGCGTAGTTCCCATGCCAGAATGGTGGAACGTGTAATAGGGCGCCGTGTTGGCACAGGTGGTTCTTCTGGAGTCGACTATCTTGATATGACTGCCAAATATCGTGTTTTTGTTGATTTATGGTCAGTTCGCAGCATATTGATCAAGAAAAGCGCTCTGCCTGAATTACAAAACCCGGAATTCTACGGATTCAAAGGTGATTGATTGATTGATCTTGGTGGCAAAAGAGCCTTGGTTTGTGGAGGAACAAAGGGAATCGGTAAGGCGGCTGCAACAGCCCTGAAAGATTGTGGTGCCAGTGTGGTTGTCTTGTCACGAACTGCATCAGGAAATGATACAATTGCTTGCGATCTGGAAGATATTGATTTATTAACGACAAGTATAAAAAGGGAAATCGCTGAAAATGGTCCATTTCAGATACTGATCAATAATTCTGGTGGCCCACCCTCAGGAGCCATAGTTGATGCGACTCTGAATGACTTCGAAAAGGCATTTCGAAGGCATGTCTTGGCATCCCAGACATTAATTCAACTAATTCTCCCAGGAATGATGGAATCGAATTATGGAAGAGTGATCAATGTGATATCAACTTCCGTAAAAGAACCGATTGCAGGCCTTGGTGTAAGCAACACTATACGTGGGGCAATGGCATCATGGTCAAAATCATACTCTAATGAATTACCGCCCAATATTACGATAAACAATGTTCTGCCAGGATTTACGAATACAGAACGCCTTGGTGAGCTGAAAAAGACACTTTCCGTGCAGAAAGGAATAAGTCAAGAAGAAGTCGAAAAAGCCTGGTTAAGCACGGTTCCAGAAGGGCGTTTAGGCGTTCCCTCTGAAATAGGTAATGTAATAGCCTTTCTAGCCTCACCGGCAGCTAGTTTCGTCAGAGGCGTAAGTCTTCCTGTAGATGGAGGAAGAACAGGTTCAATCTAATGGATTTTGACATATTCCTATCAATTGCTCAGACTCCGGTTGAGGGGCAGACTCCCGACGAGAACACGATGTTTTCCAATTTTTTTGAACAGTTACAGGCGGCAGATCAATTAGGTTTTGGAACCGCCTGGGTCGCACAGGCTCATTTGTCTACTGAAGTCCAGAAAATGAACAAGAATCCAGTGGTTTCACATTGGGAAGGGGAAGTGGGTTTGTGCACGGATTTTTTTCAGCTTGCTCACTTGATGTTTGCCAAGACCGAGAGAATCAATGTTGGTTCCGCAGTTATGAGTCTTCTTACCCATGGAGGTCCAGTTGGAATCTCCGAAAGGGTAGGAGCGTTTTTGGCATTACATGGACTTAATGAAGGCGAAAAACGAAAATTACGCATTGGTTTCTCTGCAGGTCGCTTTGAATTCATGGCACTTCCGTATGGTATAATACCGCGAGATGACGTTGAGACCGCAGCATGGCCAGCCTTGAGAGGCCAGATATTTGCGGAAGCCTGTGAGATATTTTTGCGTTTGTTGAATGGCGAGATAGTCAATAGTGATATGATACGCAAGACAATTCTTACCCGCTCTAATTTCCGTAGCGATGAAGATTGGGAGAAGGTACAGAATGCAGCAGTCGAACGTGATTCATTATCCTCTGTTCCAGACAGCGTTCCGATACCAAATCGCTATGTTTTTGAAGATGTCAAGAACATTCCACAAGAATGGAATAGAGACTTGCTGGATCTGGTCCTCGGTTCACATGATCCTGAACTCCAGAAAGCAATAAACCAAATTCTACCGGTCAAGGTATTCAATCTTTCCATCACCCCTCCTGAATTAATCGAAGCAACACACGATAGGATGAGGAAACATTATCATGCTGATGGAGGCCCCTGGAAGAGAAATTATATGCCTAGAACATTGATGGTATTTGTGAATGATGAGCCAGATTTGTCCAATTCTGAGTGCACAGTGGCCGCAAAGGAAGAAGCCAAGAAGTCTTTGGGGTCATACTGGGGAGCCTTGGAAGGGACTATAGACCCAATGAAGGTTACCAAGGCTGCAGATAATTCGGTGATTGGGAATGTAGAGGAGGTGGCCCGGCAGATAGCCGAACGTTTCCATTCTGACGATTGTGTGATGGCTTGGTTTGATTTCTTTAACCATGATAGTCCGAGGGTAATCCGTAATATGGATGCTTTCATGAACAAAGTGGTTCCCCGTGTCAAAGAGTTGGTAGGATGAGTCACCCCACAGAGGTCAGTCAATTGTACCCAAGCAGTCCTCTGGGAGATACGGAGGGAGATATACCCACAGGCAGAGATGTTGAGTGGGAACCTCTCGTCGATTATAGGAGAAATGGTGTAAGTGAGACTACAATTCACGGTGCTGTTGCATGGTCGAGTGGGGATAAGATAATCCATAGTTTTGGCGGGAATGTCCTGTGCTATGGCCGTTCGATGATGAAACCGCTTATGCTCAGAGTGTTCTCAGATGAATTGAGTGATCTTAATTGGGATCAGAAAGCAATCTCAGTAGCTAGCCACAATGGTACTTCGGAACATGTTAAAGCAGCTCAATCTCTGCTCCCCAAATCAGATTGGGGATTGATGCAGACTCCACTTGATTTACCGTTGGTTCAGTTTGGGCGCCAAGTCAGACGTTCCCGACGCTGGTATTCCAATTCCTCAGGCCAGCATGCAGCCATCCTGCTTGGCTGTCGTCGCAAGGGGTGGAATAGGGCTGGCTATACTTTGCCAAGCCATCCTTTCTTCTTTGCGTATTTGGAACAAGTTCGTCGTTATCTTGGAAAGGACTGGAATCCACAACGTATCGCAAGAGATGGAGATGGCTTTCCAACCTTGTCTAACACGGTCAATGAACTGGCAGCATGTTATGCAGGTCTAGCCAAGGAGAAGGATGACAATTGGATATGGGAGGCCATGGTCAAGAATCCGGATATTGTTGGTGGTTTCAACAGATTGGACACTACCATAATCAAATCGTGTGATGGGAAAGTTATTGCCAAGGAGGGAGCAGATGGACTTCTCGGTATGGCAATCGTTCACGATGATTACCCTGAAGGTCTAGGCGTGGTGATCAAGGTCGCTCATGGCTGGAATCCCCAGGCTACTTGGTATATTGCCAGAGGAATTCTGGGTGTTCTTGGTATGGAACTCAGGAATCCGTATCCACTAAGGAGACAGAAAGCATTCCTAGTTCCAGGTGTTGTACCCAAAAAACATCTTGAAAAATTGAAAGATATTCCAACTTGGGATGAGTGGGACCCCGATAGCGACCGTTGGTACTTCAATCCCGAAGATTACAAGAGTCAGGGATGAAGGAAATACAGAATTATATCAATGGTAAGTTTCAACCACCTGTTAAGGGCCGTACAATTGATGATATCAATCCGGCAACTGGAGAGATTATAGGAACCGTTCCGGCCTCTACCTCAGATGATGTTCAGCAAGCTGTTGATGCAGCCAATGCAGTCCGTACAGTTTGGGCTTCCCTAGCTATCAATGAAAGAGTTGATTGGTTGGACAAGATAGCAAATTCCCTAGAGTCCCAATCCGAGAAAATAGCGTCATTGGAATCACTTGATACAGGTAAGCCGATATCCCTTGCCCGGGCAGTTGACGCCGCCCGTTCCGTCACCAATTTCCGTTTTTTTGCAAAGTTTGCCAAGGACTATACCGACGAGAAGTTTGAGATGGAAGACGCTGTCAATCACGTGATTCTGAAACCAGTGGGAATTGCAGGATTGATAACCCCCTGGAATTTGCCACTCTATCTTCTTTCCTGGAAAATTGCTCCCGCGATTGTAATGGGAAACACTGTTGTTGCCAAGCCGTCAGAATTGACCCCTCTGACCGCGAATTTGTTAGCAGAGGTAATCGATGAGGTCGGTTTACCAGCCGGTGTTGTGAATATAGTGCATGGGTCAGGTCCTGAGGCCGGTCAGGCTATTGTTGAACATCCTGAGATATCCCTGATTTCTTTTACAGGAGGCACTGCGACAGGTAGAAAAGTAGCCGCAACCGCAGCTCCCATGTTCAAGAAGCTGAGTTTAGAATTGGGAGGGAAGAATGCCAGTATTGTTCTCGATGATGCAGATCTGGAGACGACAATTCCAGGCGTTGCCCGTGCAGGTTTCTTGAATCAGGGTCAAGTCTGTTTGTCTGGGAGCCGTATTTTTGTTTCCGAAAAGATCTGGGATGAGTTTGTACCCAGATTTGTAGATTACGTCAAAAATATGAAAGTTGGTGATCCCTCTTCTGAGGATTCAGATTTAGGTGCATTGGTTTCTTCAGCCCATAGAGACAAGGTGGAATCATACATTCATCTGGCTCAGAGGGAAGGAGGCAAGATACTATGTGGAGGTCAAACTCCAAAACTGGATTCTCCTTTTGATAAGGGAGCCTTTCTGGAGCCTACGATAGTTTCGGGTCTTGATTATCTGAGTCGCACGGCTACAGAAGAAATATTTGGTCCAGTGGTGACAATCCACCCTTTTGGGACCGACGAGGAAGCAATCAAAATGGCAAATTGTACGGATTATGGTTTGGCAGGTTCAGTCTGGACAGGAGATTCAGAACGGGGAACTAAAGTTGCAGAGAAAATCGA
>DQOP01000066.1 GCA_015658585.1 Candidatus Poseidoniales archaeon
AGGTATGTCACAAACTAAAGTTTCTGTAGTTAAAATCAAACCAGCTATAGAGCCAGCAGCTTGAATTGCATTTCGAGTGACTTTCACTGGATCAACGACTCCGGCCTTCATCAAATCTTCGTAAGTATTTGTTCTTGCATTAAATCCAAAATTCCCTTTTCCCTCTCTAATCTTAGATACAACAACAGAACCGTCTTCACCGGCATTATCTGCTATCTGGCGTGATGGTATTGCAAGAGCATCTCTCACAATTTTAACACCGACTGATTCCTCGTCGGATAACTCGCCTGCAAGTTTTTCCAATGATTCGGAAGCGCGTAAAAGAGCTACACCTCCTCCAGCTACAACTCCTTCAGCCATTGCTGCACGAGTAGCGTTCAAAGCATCATCAACACGTCCTTTCTTTTCTTTCATCTCGGTTTCAGTAGCTGCACCTATCTCAAGGACTGCGACACCGCCACTTAATCTTCCAATCCGTTTGTCTAATTTCTCTTTGTCCCACTTACTGGTGGCTACATTGGACTGGCTCTTAAGGATAGAGACCCTTTCATCTATAGCCTTCTTAGAACCTCCACCTGAGATAAGCGTGGTCTTGTTCTTACCAATAATGACTCTCTCGGCAGTTCCAAAATGAGCTTCTGTGATATCCTTTAGTTCCGAACCTTGATCTTTTACAATAACTGTCCCACCAGTCAATATTGCTATATCCTCCAATTGCTCGCCTTGCTCATCACCAAATCCAGGTGCTTTTACTGCACAGGCCTTAACGACTTTGGAAGCAACGTTCAAAACTAGAGTAGCTAGAGCTTCCCCTTCTAAATCTTTAGAGATAATCAAAAGTGGTGACTTGGTTTGCTTTACTGCGACTTCAAGTGCTGGAATCAGATCCTGTGCCGATGAAACGGTATGATCTGTTAATAGAATCCTGGGGTTTTCCAATATCGCTTCCCTCTTTTCACGATCGGTGATCATATAGGGTGAAACATAGCCTTTATCGAATTCCATTCCTTCAACCACTTTGAGGCTGGTCTCCATTGACTTTGCTTCTTCAACTGTTATAATCCCATCATGTCCAACTTTCTCGACTGCGCTTGCAATTAAACTTCCAATTTCGGAATCATTATTAGCTGAAATAGAAGCAACTTGCTCAATAACTTCTCCTGATTCTTTAACGGGTTTAGATGCTGATTTCAACTCCGAGACAACCATTTCTATCGCTTTGTCAAAACCACTTCTGAGATTAACTGGAGACATTCCTGCTGACACATTTCTTAGACCATAGTATGAAAGAGATTGTGCTAAGATAGCAGCAGTGGATGTTCCATCTCCGGCATTATCTTGAGCCTTGATAGCTACCTCTTTCACTAATTGCGCACCCATATTCTCGTAAGGATCCGGTAATTCTATGTCTTTAGCAATAGTAACACCATCGTTGATAATTGTTGGACTTCCAAAAGATTTGTCCAATATTACCGTTCTGGCTTTAGGTCCTAATGTTACCTTAATTGCGTCTGTTGCTGCAGTTATTCCATCTAACAACTTCTTTCTTGCTTCTTCACCATAAATCATCTGTTTTGCCATTTTTTACCTCACTTGACTTTTGCCTGAAGATCTTCTGATTTTACCAATAGGTAATCCATATCTCCCCAGGTTAATTCTGTTCCTGCATATTTCTTGTAGACTACCTTGTCTCCAGCCTTAACGTTCTCAGACTCTGGACCTGCTGCAACAACTGTTCCAACATTCATTTTCTCTCTGGCTGCTTCTGGCAACATAAATCCACTGTCCGTCTTTTCAGCTGCCTGTTCCAGTTCTATGAGAACCATCTCTCCTAAAGGTTCGATTCCGATCGACATTTTTTTTACTCCACTTTTGGGATAGGCAAACCTACGATGTGGTATTTTTCACAAGCAGTAGCCAACCTGAGGTTGTCTACTCCGGCCCCTATATAAAATTGATTATAATCCTTGTATTAAATCTATCAATACTTTACGTGGCTCTGAAGACTTTACAACTCCAGATGCAAGTAGAATTCCTTGTGAACCAAGTGACAGGGCCTTGGACACGTCTGCTTGGTCCTTAACTCCTGCTCCACAAAGAACCGGAATTCCTGGATTTATTTGATTCACTGCTAATACTGAATCCCGAATAACTTCGGGTTTTGCTGTAGAAACTGAAATTTCTCCGCCAATCAATTCCGGTGGTTCAACTGCAAGCATATCGGGATCAAGGGCAGCACCTCGTTTTGTGGCTTCAACGTCTGCAGTACAGAGGACTGTTGATAAGCCAACGTCACGGCAGCGCTGAAGAGATGCCTGAATTTCCTCTGGTGAAAGCTGGCATTCGGCATGATTAATTAGAGTTCCAAAAGCTCCAGCTTGTTTAACGGCCTCGGGCAGAATTGACCCCGTATTAGAACCAAAAGACACACCATCTACATGTTGTGCAAATACAGGAATTTTAAGATTATCACTATAGTCCTGTATATCCACTGTAGAAACAGCTGCCGCCAAATTTACATTAAATTCTTTGGATAATTCTTCCATGATCTTACACAGTTTAAAACCTTCATATCCATAACCTTGGGAGTACGTTTTCAGATTAACGATTATGATTGGGAAGCCTTCTGGCATATAGTCCTATGAAAAACGCATTTAATGATGCTTTGGTAATCCTTATAAAATAATGCCATGTATCTAATACATCATGCCTACTTTAGAGCAAAAAAATATTCTTGTTACAGGTGCGGCAGGACAAATTGGAACTGACCTGACAACCACTCTCAGAGAAAAGTTTGGTAATCAGAATGTTGTTGCCATGGGGCATAAAACACCCATGCCTAAGGATATAGCTGAAGGTGGGCCCTGTGTAATGGGTGACGTCACAGATATAGAAGGATACCGGAAGATTGTAGTCGACTACCAGATAGACACCGTTTATCACTTGGCTGCAATTCTTTCAGCCACAGGAGAATCAAAACCTCAGTTATGCTATGATGTCAACTTGAATGGATTATACAATGTATTAGAAGTAGCAAAAGACAATGGTCAACGTCTTTTCTGTCCAAGTTCAATCGCCGTCTTTGGACATGGAACTCCTTTAGAGAACACTCCGCAGGAAACTGTTCTGAAACCAACTACTATATATGGAATCACAAAAGTTGCAGGAGAATTGCTTTGCGATTACTATTTCCACAAATACGGGGTCGATGTAAGGGGCATCAGATATCCTGGCCTCATAAGTTGGAAGACAAGACCTACTGGTGGGACCACAGACTATGCAGTTGAAATATACTATGAAGCTGTGCTGAATAACAAGTACGAATGCTTTGTTAGGGCTGACACTAAACTGCCTATGATGTATATGCCTGATGCAATAAAGGGAAC
>DQOP01000116.1 GCA_015658585.1 Candidatus Poseidoniales archaeon
CACTTTTCCAGAAATACCGATGTCCGGAACTGAGGAGTGGACAAAGATGACAGATTCTCTGGTTGGTTTCAATTCCGTGGTGTGGAAGGCCAAGAAGGATGCCGGCATTTCATTGGCGGCTCCTATCACGGGCCACACAGTACCTGATGAGTTGAAGAATATTGGACCAGCGTTAGTTTCAATGCACAAGCTGGAATAATTAGGCTAAATCGGCTCCGACCAAAGGTTAAAGGCCTAGCAAGGTAATGGTGAGACATGGCCCAAGAAGAAGTTGGCAAGGTGTCACACTTTTTCACTAAGATTGGAGTGGCCGCGGTTATCACGACCAAAAAGGTTTCAGTTGGCGACTCACTTCATTTCAAGGGGGTGACCACGGATTTCACATCCACCTTGGAATCGATGCAGATCAAACAGGAATCTGTTGAATCTGCTGGAGCTGGCAGCGATGTCGGAATCAGTGTTGCTGAAAGAGTACGTGCCGGAGACATAGTATATAGACTGAACCATTAGCAGGCGAAAGGTGGATAGTCAGCCGTTGATCCTTACTTCCAGTAGAAGCCGTGACGCAGGAACAGCAAGCCACCGATAACAGGAATCAGCACAAAGGAGACAATAATCAGTGGCACTATTGCAATGCTCCCCATTATCATTGAGAGGACGATGATGGTCTGTAGCATCCCCAGCATGTTGCCCTCCTCAACCATGACGCTATCAAGGTTTGGTTCCGGGGCGATGCCTCCTCGATAGTATAACAATCCGCTTATCAGTAGGTAGGCAAGAATGGTAATGATTAGCTGGTGGATTCCTGGGAAAAGTGCCTCATCCAGCCCCATCCCGTCTGGTGGTTCCGCAGTCTGGTGGTAAGGTATTATGAAGAAGTAGAATGAAACATAGAGCGTGATCAGGTAAGCGGTGGCGATGATAAATCCCTTTCTTTCGAGGACCAGTAATTGCAGTGGTTCCTCCATCTGGTACCATTTGGGGACCAGATACCTGTATCCCAGCCACAGTCCCAGTAAGATCGGGATCCAGGTCACAAGGACCATCGTCAGGGACCCTGAGTTCATGCCCATAATCGAACCTGCCGCGAGTACGATGTAGAAGACCATGAACCGGTCCGTAAATGTCTCGGCCTTGAACCATGATAATCCCTGGAACGAGATCCTGAGTCTCGGTTCGAACATCGAGGCGATTGTTATCGGGAACAGGAACCCGAAGATAGGGTGCCAGAAGAAGACCATTCCCAGACTCTCGTTGATACAGAAACCGTAGATGCCTCCCATCGAGCACCCCTCTGGATAGTTAAGGGCAATTTCTCCAGGATAACCAAACCAGATAACCTTGGTGACCCATGATTCATAGAGTCCGAAAAGGCAGCCCCAGAGGTACAGTGACCGCAGGGACGTACGCTGGGTGTAGTAAGCCAGACTGGCGAAGAAGAAAAGATGTGCAAAGTAGAGCCAGAAAGTGACCAGAAAAGTCCATGTAGTATACAGTCGCGGTCCCGCACTAGAGCCAGCGAAGATCTCGGTGCAGGTGAACGCGATAAGGCCGATGAACAGCCGGCTGCGGATGAGATGGACCATCTCTGTAGTTACAATCACCACCACACAAATAAGGACCGGTCGCAATATTTTCTGTGAACAATCATATAATAACGATGTCATTCGGTAAACCGTGCCTATCGGAGACCTTGACCTAGCGATCCTCTCCTTCGTCGCAGATAATCCGTCATCGACGGTGACTGATGCGGCCAAGGAATTATTCCACCCGGATGATGTGGAGAAATTACGTAGAAGGGATACCATGCTGCGCCACCGTTACAAGAATCTCTGTGTGCGAGATCTGCTTCAGTCCGAGAAATCAGGCAATCGTACGTTGTACAGCATCAACCCCGAGAAGGCGATATTTGGTGCCGGTTTGCAGAATCTGGAGATTGGAGGTCACAAATGGGAGATCCCCGACCTGGCGAGCGACTATTGCATAGTCCTGATCATGGATGGAAAGGTCGAAGTGCATTCACTGGATGAGTTGGACCTCCGGTGGTGAAGCGCAATCTATTCTGTGAAAAAACTATATTTATTCACAAACTAATTTGTGAACTTTCTTTATATTAGACCTAAGGAAGTTGGTTGATATGTCACAAGACAACTTGAAAGGCTTCAGAAGCTATAGCAAGGCCAGGACAGCGACCCCGCCACCGTCCGGGATGCCATCCTGGGCACCATTGATGACCATGGCGATAATCGCGGCGCTTCTGGGCGCTGGTTTCAGCTACACGGCATTTAACAACGATGGAACAACCGATGATGACATAGTGTTGAATGACGACAATTCCGACGACGATCTGTATGAACCGCCCGTGGATAATACCGAAACAGATGAGACCGAACTGTCAGGAGAGGAAGAGGAACTGATCACAGAGATGGCCGGCGAGTTCACGGTTGCTGAGAGTACAGTGGTCAAGGCAGATGAAAGCATGGCAATCGAGGACGGCGGATACGAGACCGAGATAACTTACGCCGAGACCCAGATAGATGAGGTCGATCTTGAACAGTTGAGCGGTGAACCCGCAGATACTGCAGGTGAACCAGAGGTTGAGGAGTATCTGGAGGAGGAATATGACAACGAAATCGGTATGGAGCCAGGGGATCTGACCGAGCCCCATTTCGGCCCGTCGACCTCCGAGAACGTTGATGGCATGATGGACAGTTTTGACAGCTCCTTCAATGGTTTCGATTATGTAGAGGGATACATTGGATGGGGAAGAGCCTATAGCGTCCTCGACAAGGATTATGGACACGATTTCGAGGACTTTTTCTTTGCAGATTCCAGCGAGGGCCGGGGCAATCTGTTTTCCAACGACGTGATCACAACCACCACGACTTATGATAACGACACGGATGGGAATCCGGAATTCGTCAGGAAGTACAGTGAAGGTTCGGGAAGATCCGGCAACGAGGATGTTCCAGGTTTTGTGAACCGCTACTATTCAGATTACAAGGTTTTCGATTATGATTCAGATGGCAATAAGGATTATCTCCAGATCGATGAACACGGTTTCGAGGTCAATGGCCGGGATGGCAATGGCACACCACGTTTCGTCTCCGTGCATGTGAGATACGTCAGGGCCTGGGATAACGATTCAGACGGTAATCCGGAACATGTGGTCGCCTATGAGGGAGACTACGTCCGTGTCGATAAGAACCGCAATGGAGTGCCCGAATACGAGGCCGGTAGGTTCAGTGGCATGGAGATGTGGGATAATAATTCCGATGGGAATTTTGAGACGTTCCACTCAGGCGAGCGTGCATTCAAGCGTATGGATAAGAACGAGGATGGCAACAATGAGCTACGTGCAGCCAGATCGGAAAGTACACACATTGCAGATACCAATTCCGATGGAACGCCCGAATCGATTACTCGTGCTAAAAGAGGATCCGCAGTTTCAGACCGCAATGACGATGGCAATCCCGAAGTCACAATAGTGTCTGTCGAATCCCGTAATGTGGCCAAGCCGGAATCGTCCATACATTTCAAGACGGCGACCGTTACCAAGCGTTTTGCTCTCAGGTCACATGTTGAAGGTACTAGCGTAGTGACCAGCAAATACGACTTGAACATGCTGGACAACAATACGGATGGCAATATTGATGCCACCACTTTAGAGAGCTGGAAATACGTAGGCCGTGACCGCGATTCCGACGGCAACAAGAATTTCCAGGCCATGGAAAAGAAATCCTTCGTGATGTATGATAACATGTCTATCGGGCGCCCGAGTTTCATCAAGGTGGTTAAGGTCCAGGGCTGGGCCTGGGACCATGACGATGACGGTGAACGGGATAATGGCCGCCTGATAATCACGATCTTTGTCTACAAGGACGATGATCAGGACGGGGACCCAGAGGTTAGGTTCTACCGTCGCTGGGACAGCAACGACCAATGATTAATAATCCGACCACAAATATATTAGCGACCCATCGCTTTACTGGATTTGCATGAGGCACCCGTACGAGATTCGACTTGATAAATTGGAAAAGAGGGTAGCCCACTTAGAGTCCATTTTGGAGAGTCGGACCAAGAAGAAAATCTTCGCTTAAGATATGATAGCAATTGATACAAAGGCCCTTCCGGCCATGTTCTGTGGAGGCGTCATGTACCGAAGCGGCAATCTCATACGATTATCCAGTTTATTCCTGCTTTGTCTGGCTATATTCAGCCTGAACAATGCCACCTCGGAAGATCCGACCTTCTTCGATGTCAGTGAACCCAATGACCACTGGCTGGTCTATCCTACCTTGGAATTCGACAATGATACCTACCATGCGATCTGGGTCGAGAGAGGAACTGCCTGGAAGGCCCCGGCCAATGTCAGATATGCCAATTCCGCGGATGGGGTTAACTGGTCAAGTTCGGAGAAGCTAAATCCTGTGAATGGGGAGGTCGCCGCATTTTGGAACCAGCAGAAGCCGGACCTTGCGGTGAACGGTGAACATGTCGCGGTCTTCTGGGTCTCCAGTACAGAGAATCCCTATACGATCAGGGTCCGGCAGTCACACGATGCCGGGAATTCATGGGGAGATACCATGACCTTGACGACCCTGGGCAAGGAGAACAGTTCAACATTCCTCTCGGCCGATTTCGATGGGCTTGGTAATCTGCATCTGTCATGGCAATATTTCGAGGACAATCAGGGCCTGAGGCAATTGCATGTGATCTCCAGTGAGGA
>DQOP01000045.1 GCA_015658585.1 Candidatus Poseidoniales archaeon
ATACAGATCACCTATAACAAATGATAGTGTTGAAGCTGAACTTGGAGTCTGGTATAATCTGGCTGCGACTTATAGTGAATCCCAGGATAGCTTGAAATTATATGTAAATGGTACTTTGATTTCAGAGACAGGTATAACACCCAACCATAGCATTCAAACTGCAACAAATTTCAATTACATGTGCCGCGGCCAGAATGGAGAATACCTGAATGGAACCATTGACAATCTTGCAGTTTGGGGCCGGGTTCTCAATTCGGATGAGATACAATATGTGTATGAGCAACCACTGGGTTTTGGCAATTATTATTCTTTCAAGAACGATGATGGCATATTTCGGACAAATCCCACTTCGAATGATACTGATAGTGACGGACTTAGTGATTCCGAAGAATCATATTTTGGCATTGATGGATATATTACAGACCCAACAAATCCTGACACAGATGGAGATGGACTGAATGATTATGACGAGATTTTTATATACAACACAAATCCTGCTAGTAACGATACGGATAGTGATAATTTCACCGATGATATTGATTTATTTCCTCTGGATACAACAGAATGGAATGATACTGATAATGATGGTGTAGGTGATAATTCGGATTCGTTTCCGTTAGATTCCAATGAGACACTTGACAGTGATAGTGATAAAATTGGTGACAACATGGAGAATAGTATCGGAACCGATCCACACAATAATGATACTGATTCTGACGGGATTAATGACTATGATGATAAATTTCCATTAGATTCCAATGAGACTACTGACACAGATAACGATGGATATGGTGACAATTCCGACGCCTGCCCTGAAGACCCCAAGGATTATCTTGACACAGATTCAGATGGTTATTGTGATAACAACGATGCATTCCCCGACAATCCGAATGAGTGGTTGGATACTGACAATGATGGATATGGTGATAATTCTGATGAATATCCTGAAGATCCAAATCGGGCACTCCCGCCATCAGATACAGAATCTGTTCCTCTAGCTGGTAATTATTCTCTGGATACTATAATGTTAGTCATAGTTGCTCTAGGCATTACTTATTTTGTGGTAAAAATATTTGTGAAATAGAATTATAGAGTTTTATCAACATTCTGTATGACTAATTCAGTCAACAGGTTACATTCGTCGATCAGTTTCCCGAGTTTGTTTCCAGTGGTCTTGCAGAATTTTTTATTCTTAATGCTTTTTAGATTGATTCTAACATTATACGCAGCGGCTTTGGCCCCTGCATTTGCCATTAGTGCTCCAGAACCAACATCACTGGCCATTCCATCATCCATCAATTTCGATATCTCAGAACATATCTGTAGTGCATCTCTGCAATGTTTTACAGTTTCAAGTGGAACCTGGGTTGCAATCTGGTAACCCTCCTGCATTGCGGTTTCTCTACTTTTTTTGTCTGCATCAGTATCTTTTGGCATTCTCATGGCTTTTATCACTTGATCAAAGGCACTGGTATCCTCGTCAATGGCTTTGATTAATGCATCCTTTACGGTCTGTCCTTTACTGGCAATTTCGTTCAATCTTTCTTTCTGGTCTTCGAATCCAGCTTTACTGGTACTCAGATTGGCTACCATAATTCCAAGAGCAGCTCCTAGTGCACCAGATAATGCAGCTACAGAACCTCCGCCAGGTGCTGGCGAGTCCCTTGAAACCTCATCAACAAAGTCGAACGTAACTCGGTTTGCCAGATTACCATCAACCTTGGGCATACCCAACACCTTGTCCTTGGGGTTAAAATCACCAACGTCGCACAAACCTAGGCTCTGTACCGCAACATTCATTAGATCAGGTACTGGAAGTCCAGATGACTTGTGCATTTTTAGGAGATAGTGTTCGGCTGCCATTTTCATGGCATCATATGGAATAAGGCCAACAATTTCAGAACCCGTGACCCTGAGTCCTCTCTTCTTGGCCTCTTCACAAGCCGTGTCGAAGATATGGTGTATAGATGCAATCCTATAGTTTGTGAGATTCATACTTATCTGGGCTCTATTATATTCTGGTATTACCCAACCCAGACCCTTCACATTCGTGAATTTCCCATCCTTGTAAACGGGTTTGCCAATCAGGTTATCCGGATCAAGTCCTAATGAAAGATATCTTTCTCTCAGATCCTTCCCAGTCGTCTCTTTGTAGTGTTTGGCCAGTTCATCTAGGCTGGAACCAACAAAGTCACTGTTTCCATCGGGATATTTTCCTTCTTTGAAACGTACTACATCTCCTTTGTAGTAGAAAGGATCTATGTTTCCAGTTCGTTTCCAACGGCCTCTTTCCCGGATTTCATACGCGATTTCGTTTGCATAGGTTCTGTCAGTTGTATTCAAATTGACATTGTAAGCAATCAGGAATTCTCTGGCTCCCACTGCAGTTGCTCCTGATCGGGCATTGAATTTTGTGCTACCATAATCGGGTCTCCAGTTTGGTTCGACAAGTTTTTCCTTTAATCCTTCATATTCTCCAGCCCTCACATTAGTCAAATTTTGCCTATCGTCAGTTGTGGCGGCATTCTCATAAAGATAAACCGGGATCTCTAGTTCCTCTCCAATTCTTTTACCTACCTTTTTGGCAATATTGACACAATCCTCCATGGATACATCTGAGACTGGGACAAAGGGGCATACATCAGTTGCTCCCATTCTTGGATGTGCACCCCCATGTTTTCTCATATCGATTAGCTCTGAGGCTTTCGTTACAGCCTGAAAGGCAGCTTCCTCAACACTGCTTGGTGAACCAATGAAAGTTACAACGGTTCGATTGGTATCCGAACCAATGTCCACATCAAGTACCTCGACACCGGATATTTTTTCTATGGAATCCGTTATTTGTTTTATCTTGTCTTTGTCTCGACCTTCGGAGAAGTTGGGTACACATTCTACGAGTTGATTCACGGAAGTTTACAAATTGGGCTGTTAATACCGTTTGGTATCTAGTAGGCACCCAGTCTTTCTGTAACGAAGTCCCTTCCCATGGTCGCCAGAAAGAAACCTAATCGCGGTCCTTTCTCCTTCCCAAGTATGACACTGTACATAATTCTGAAGTACTCTTTAGCAGGGGTTTTGCTTGCTTCCTGAAGTTCATAGAAGGAATCATGAATTTCGTCTGGCGTCCATCCTACTTCACTCATCTTTTCCCTAAGTTGATTAATCCGCTCCAGATCCTCTTTATTGAATTCAATCTCAGGCGGTTCTTCTTGAATTACAAACTTAACACTTTCAGGAGCGTGTTTTTCAAGCCATCCTTCAATACACTTCGTGCGGGTTTCCAGTCTCTTTCGTCCGTTCCCATCTAGATTCTCGATGTATCCCGTTCTTCTAAGCGTCGCAATAATCTCATCGTTTCCATCCTTTGATTGCGTTAGAGTCACTAAATGTCTATATGGCAACACTTGGGGTTTGTTTTTCGATAGAGATTCAATCTGGCTCAATTCAAAAGCTCTGGTGAAATTCTCTTCTAATTTCTTGTCATAAAAATCTTGCTCGGTTCTATCGTATTTGTCAACTGAATTGAGTAATCCTAGTCCAGGCTCAAAGTCTATATGACGATTAGGTTGGGGCTGCATTATAAGCCATCTTATCACTTCGGGTGGCGCCATTCTTAGCATTTCCTCAGCAGGTATTGCTAATCCAGTAGAGGAATGCATAGCCCCTTTCCCTTTTAGATTAATCCATTCATACACTATGTGGTGTGGGACCTTACTTCCTAGGATCTTCTCAATTATTTCTTTACCAGTGTCATAGCTTCCTCCCTTGGTCGCATGATCCTTTCCAAAGGCCTCAAATGTCACCCCCAGGACTTTCCATTTTGAGGGCCAATCAAGTCTCCAAGGCAGTTTACCCTCACCCTTAGCCATATTGTTGGTAACCTCTTCACCTTTATCGTTTTCAAAGGTAACGTAAGGCCAAACATATTTTGTTACTTTACCTGTGCACAGTCTTCCATCATTGTCTTTGAAGGTCCAAGGAAACCAGTTCTTAGGTAGTTGTCTCCCTGAAACAGTTTCAAGTATCTCTCTAACCGTTTCACTCTGGCCGATTATCCTTTTCGTGCATTCTTCGAATTTTCCCTCTTGATAAAATTGGTAGTTATTTACTACTTCTGGATAAACCCCGACTCTTTCTAGTGCCTCAAAGAAAGGTCTTAGGAAATACTGGTCATAGCTTTCATCACCTTTGGGTGCAGGAATCTCGGCTAAAGGAAAACCAACTAGTTCTTTGTATTTTTCCTCATCCAGAAAAGGGTAGACCTTACGGAGCGGATCTGCATTATCTGCAACGTACACGAGTCTGGCTTTTCCACCTTTGTCATTTACAGCCTTAACAATCGCATCTGCTGTCAGAATCTCCCGCATGCTACCAAGATGTATTGGGCCAGAAGGCGTTATCCCAGAGGAGATGACATGCTCACTTCCAGACTCTAATAACTTTTCTGCGACTACGTCTGCCCAGTGCATTAAGTTCTTACCGGTCTAGCCCTTATTAACGCTCTGAGTGGGACGTCGTCTATTTTGTTATCAGCC
>DQOP01000063.1 GCA_015658585.1 Candidatus Poseidoniales archaeon
TCATGGAGAATGTCTGGAACGGGTGGACTAAAACGCCCCTCATTAGTCATAACGTCTTCCAAACCTTCTCTGGCCCTATCCAACATTTTTTGATAGTCTAAATCCACAATCTCCCAAATGGTCCCTTTGTAAAGGTTTTCGTTTTACTATGACCTTCTTAGAAATCCATAAATGAGTCCCAAGGAGTATCCAAAATGTTGAATAAACAGTACCATTGGAGCGTATGCCGCCTGTTTCAGTTTTTTGGTTTGATAACCTACAAGGAGCCCAGCCAGTACCAATATGACAAAGTAGAGTCCGTTCAAAAACAAGGGGACAAGGATATCAAGTTCCCCAATCACAGGGATTTCCAGTTTTAGGTAAGATATGGAATAAAGTGACATAAGCACTATAAAAGCCACAATAAAGGCAAAGTGACGAATATCAAAACTTCTTGGATGCATTCGTGTGACCTGAGCTCTTGTCTTTCCATAGTTGAACATCTGTTTAAGGAAGGCAGCAGGTCTCGACCTACGGTGGTGCCAGACAACAACATCTGGGGCGTATAGAATTTTGTGTCCTGCCTTACTGAGGCGTATATCAAATTCAACATCTTCCCCTGGCCATAGGCTATCATGAAATTTAACCTCTTGAACAACTTCTTTCTTTATGATGTAATTACAAGTCGGATTGTGTGCGATCTCTCTGGCCATGGAATGTCCGACCGTATATCTGAATGAGAATAGGAACTTTGAACCGAATATTCTGCCAACAGCCTTAGCAAAAGGCAAACCTTGTTTTGGAGTATAGTTTGGCCCCCCTACTCCAATATATTTTTCGTTTTTGCGGAGATGTTTTACCCCATTCCGTATCCAGTCTTCCCTCAGAATGGTATCATCATCAGTGAATGCGATTACACTTCCTTTAGCAACGTCAGCCCCTATGTTCCTTTTTTGACCAGCGGGAACAGGATTGTATGCCACAGTTACATCTATTCCTTCTTCTTTTGCCCTATTTGAGTTCTTTTCCAAGAGGTGTGTAGGTTTATCACCGATAAATATTAATTCAAATTTGTCTTTGGGATATTCTAGTTTGGCTACACTCTCCACCAGCCCTTTGATGAATTTGACTTCGCCGGTGGTAGGTATTACAATTGATACAAATGGTTCAGTTTCCAAGGTATTCCTTCCTGTGGTTAATCGGATTGAATATCCTCATATAAAATACTACTCAATTCTTTCCTTAACTCTTTAACGAGATTGAAATCTTGCAATTTTAAACACAATATGTGCCTCACCACAGATAGTTAAAGTAAGTGGTTACTAGGATTGTGTGCCACGGTTCCTTACACAACACAGCCGATTTGATACTTTGATGCGTTTTCGCGTCCGGGAGGTCCTTCTGGTTTCCAGTCCTTATGACTATTTCACCTTAGAAGAAGATGGAAGGATAAATGAGACTATTCTATTGGAATATAAACAATTGAGCCTTTCGTACGCACCCCGTATCACTCACGTCACCACAGCTGAGGAGGCCCTTCAAGCATTGAATGAAAGACATTATGATTTGGTAATCACCATGTCTAGAGTTGGTGAGATGCTGGTTCATGTCTTTGGTAACAAAGCCAAAGAAATTCAAGAAGATATTCCTGTAGTATTACTTGCCTATAATACTCGTGAACTGGCATTGTTCAAGAAAAGCCAGGGCATTGATCTGGTTTTTGTCTGGTCTGGCAATTCCCAGATTTTCCTAGCTATAATAAAAATTGTTGAAGACTCAAGAAATGTAGAGGAAGATACCAGCATGGCTGATGTTCCAGTTATCCTACTGGTCGAGGATTCAAGACGTTTCTATTCGCTGTTTCTACCTCAATTATATCAGGAGTTGATGGAACAGACGGGCAATTTAGCTGGAGAGGGTCTGAGTCTGCATCATAAAGTTCTGAGACGAAGAGCTAGAGCTAAGATTCTGCTTGCGACAGACATGGAACAAGCTCAATATTTCTACAAACAGTATTCCAAGCATATAATTGGATTGATAACAGACGCAGCTTATCCATGGAAGGGTAAACATAATTCGAGTGCAGGTTCTGAACTGATAAAAATCGTTAAGCAGGATAATCATGATGTTCCAATTATAATGCAATCTTCTCTACCCGAGAATAGGAAGATCGCTGAAGAACTTAATGTCGATTTCTTAGATAAATCTGACTCTGGGTTGTTGAAGGGAATTCGAACCTTCATGCGTGAAAAAATGGGTTTTGGGGATTTTGTATTTCGTGATTCAGAGGGTAACGAAGTTGGCAGGGCAAAAGATATTGAGGAAATGATAGATCTTCTTCCTTACATTGATTCCAACTCCTTAAAATATCACGGAGAGCGTCACGACTTCTCAAGATGGTTCCGAGCACGAACTGAATTTGATTTGGCTAAATCCCTACGGCCAAAGAAAGTTGGCGATTTCGAAGATATAGAAGAAGCTAGAACGTTTCTTCTCACAATGATGCGAGATTTCCGGAGACAGAATCAGAGGGGAGGGGTAGCCGACTTCTCGCTCAAGGTACTGGA
>DQOP01000109.1 GCA_015658585.1 Candidatus Poseidoniales archaeon
CTCGATGGGAACAAGGTTTTGTTGCTAGAAAAGTCAAACTATCCTAAGGACAAAACCTGTGGCGATGCGGTTGGCGGAAAATCGCTGAGCCACGTTGAGGAACTTGGTGTCGGTAAAATGTTGATGTCAACGCCCCATTTCGAATTTGATAGTGTCATTTTCAGCAGTCCCAGCGGTGATGAATTCAGGGTGGAACTACCACATGGAAAATTAGCCGGATATGTGTTTCCTAGAATACAATTTGACTGGGTGTTATTCCATAGAGCCGTAGAACTTATAAGAAAGAACGGAGGCAGTGTCATTCAGAATTTTGCGGTAAAAGAGCTAGTTTACGAGAATGTAGATGGAGGTGGTGATCCTGGCATAAAATCTGGAGATAAAAGAAAAGTTATGGGAGTCAAAGGAAAATATGGAGACAAAGGATTAGCGTTTCATGCACCTCTAACAATCGGTGCGGGGGGAGTCTATTGTCCCGTTGCTGATTCACTAATCAGGGAAACTTATGGCCAAAATCTAGTAGACAAAAAGAAGAAGCATTATAGTGCTGCTTTCCGACAATATTGGAAGGGGGTTGGTGGAGTAGATGATAAACTAGGGGCGATTGAATTCCATTATGTTGAAGGGGTCTTACCTGGTTATTTTTGGATTTTCCCAATTGGAAATGGAATAAGCAATGTTGGTTTTGGTATGGCCTTAGCAGATATTTACAAACAAGATAAAAAATTGAAAGGCTTACAGGAATTCGTGATAAACGGAAGATTTGCAGACCGCTTCAAGAACGCTGAACTTATTGGTGGAAGCAGTAAAGGTTGGCAATTACCTTTGGGATCTCCACGAAAAACTCCTACCAAACCCAGAAGAGCTTTTGGAAATGGGTGTATGCTGATTGGAGATTCTGCAAGTTTAGTGGATCCTTTCACTGGTGAAGGGATTGGGAATGCGCTCCTATCTGCAAAATTGGCAATCAGTTTCTTTGACAAAATAGTGGATAGAAATGGTCTACCTTTGGAAAAAGGGAAAAAATATCAAAGAAAATTATGGGAGACACTAGGAAAAGAACTTACTAATTCATTTAAATTGCAAAATTACACTCGAAGAAAATGGTTGGTTAATTGGTTTGTCAAAAAGGCAAATAAAAAACAAGAATTGAGAAGATTGCTAACTGAAAGTCTGACTTCTAGAGAGGCTCAAGTAAAACTGACCAGTCCATGGCTTCTGTTTAGGCATCTAGTTTTTTGAGGCCGAATCAACAGTATTAGACATCAACATCGCCACCGTCATTGGTCCAACGCCCCCTGGAACGGGAGTAAGTTGGCCTGCTATCTCTTTGACATCGGACGAAACATCTCCAACAAGTCCACTATCTGTGGGGTTGACTCCCACATCAACCACTATCGCCCCAGGCTTGACCATTGCAGCAGTGACGGTGTCAGGACTGCCCACTGCGACAATCAAAACGTCTGCTTCTTTGCAAAAACTCTGAAGATTAGATGTTCGGCTGTGACAAAGAGTAACTGTAGCATCCACTCCTTTCTGGGATAATATCAAGGAAAGAGGTTTGCCCACGATCGTGCTTCTTCCAACAATCACAACATTTTTTCCCTTGGGATCATTGCCAGACCTGTAGAGCAACTCAACAATTCCTGCTGGTGTGCACGGTTTCATTCCTGATTTACCCTGAACAAGCCTGCCTAAATTAGCGGGATGGAATCCATCAACATCATTTTCTGGTTCAATTTCATTCAAGGCGCTCTCCAGTCTCTTAGGAAGTGGTAATTGGACGATTATTCCATCTACACTTGAATTCAATCGCCCAATCAACGAACTCAAACCTGATTCAGTGGTATCTGTTGATAGATGATGATGTGTTAGTTCAATGCCGACTCTTTTTGCAGCACTCGATTTGGCCTTGATGTAAGATGTTGATGCTGGGTCGTCTCCAACTTGGATAACGGACAATTTTGGCGGTGTATCCATCTTGGATACCTTGGCTTTCAACTCGTTTTCTATTTCTTCTGCAATCTTCTTTCCATCTATTAATCTTGCACTCACTCCAACACCTCCATTTTGTACAATTCAACTTCGATACGGGGACCATCACCCTGTGCTGCTATTCTCTTTCTAACTATCAACTCAGATATTTGACCATCGTCATGGTATAAAACTCCATTCAACCCATCTTTGACGGATTTGGCTATGTTATCTGCATCTGGTCTCTTGGAATGATGCTCTTCCGGTCTTGGATTCTTCACTCTCCACTTACTCTTGGGGCATGGAAAATAGGCAAGTATCTGTATGCCTAAAGGTCCTTCAAACAGACCATCCAGACCAGCCTCTTCGCGTGCTTTCTGAGCAATATAGGCAATATCGGCCTTGTAAACCTTGCTTGGCTTTGGATCCGTTGCAACAACGAAATTGCCCTTTCTGTAAAAGCGGGGCCGACCTTGAGCCACTGGTTTTCCGGGTAATGTGAATTTGATGCGCACAAACTGGGAATGGAGGGGTACAAAAGTGCCTTTGTGCGACCATATTATTTTAATTAGGTGGTCTCGGGCAGGCTACAATGCGCGTTGCTGTGCTTCACGAAGACAGATGCCAACCAAAAAAATGCCAGAATGAATGCTATAATTTCTGTCCACCTGTTAGAAATGGGATTGAAGTCATAACTTGGAGAAAGGACAACAAGCCAATCGTTTCTGAACCCTTGTGCATAGGCTGCGGCATATGTGTCCACAAATGTCCTCATGACGCATTGACCATAGTGAATCTACCAGATGAACAAGAAAAGGATACGATTCACAGATATGGTATGAATGAATTCAGGTTATTTGGACTCCCCACTCCGGAGAAAGGAAAGGTTATTGGAATACTAGGGGCCAATGGTACTGGAAAGACCACCGCAATATCTCTATTAGCCGGAGAAATCACACCTAATCTTGGTGATTGGGAAAATGAAGGGGTCTGGGAAGATGTTATTGACCACTATGCTGGAACTGAGATTCAGAAACATTTTAGGGGATTGTCCAGTGAGAAAATTAGGATAGCATTGAAACCTCAGTATGTAGATCGCATACCTAAAATGTTTGATGGAACCCTGAGAGAACTTCTAGAGAAGGTCGCATCTTCTGACAAAGTTAGTGAATTTGCAGAAAAGATTAATCTGACCAGTCTTGACAAGAAACTGGATAAAGTGTCAGGAGGAGAACTACAGAAAGGAGCCATAGCGGCGACGCTTCTGAAAGAGGCTGATCTTTACTTCTTTGATGAACCGTCATCTTATCTTGACATCGAACAGAGAATATTGATAGCTAGAATGATTTCCGAGCTGGGCGAGAAGAAGACTGTCGTGGTCATAGAGCACGATCTTGCTATCCTAGATTACGTTACCGATAACATTCACATAATGTATGGAAGCCCAAACGCATACGGCATTGTTTCACAAAAATTAGCTGTAAGAAATGCGATTAACAGCTATCTCGATGGATATATTCAAGAATCCAACATACGAATAAGGGATAGTCAGATAAAATTTCTGAAACATCCGCCCAGAACTGGGTGGGATGGAGAGATACTAGTTGAATGGCCAAAATTGTCCAAAAAAATGGGAGACTTCAAACTGGAAGTAAAAGCCGGGGAGATTCTAAAAGGTCAGGTTCTAGGCGTAGTAGGTGCAAACGCTACGGGAAAGACCACTTTTGTAAAAATGTTAGCCAAGGTTCTAAAGCCTGATGATGGTGAGATTAATACGGAAATAACGGTTTCATACAAGCCACAATACATTGACGCTGACAAGAATACGACCGTTGAAGATGTTTTACAATCGGTGATTGGATATGACGAGCATTTTCTAGATACGGAGCTATCAAATCCATTGAACCTTAAACCACTCATGGAAAGAGAACTTCAGACCCTATCAGGGGGAGAATTACAGAGAGTTGCGGTTGCTGAATGTTTGCTGAAAGATGCGGATTTATACCTCTTATACGAACCTTCAGCGTATCTTGATGCGAATCAGAGAATGGTGACTGCGAAGACCATAAGAAGAGCCATGGAACAAA
>DQOP01000032.1 GCA_015658585.1 Candidatus Poseidoniales archaeon
GAAGTGTCAGTAGCAGCGTACCATTCACTCGCTCCGAACCTTACTTGAACGCCAACGGCCGGTTTGTTTGCAGTCTGGGCCGTTCCTTTCAAAACCGTTCCATTGTATATTTCTGGTTTCAGGAGGATAGTCGTTCCGTTAAACTCACCTTCGACATAACTCAAACTCCAATTCACAAAAACCTCGGGATCGATCATTCCTCCGATTTCAACGAAGGTCAGAGGGTCAGCTTGCCCATAACCATATTCGTTATCGGGTCTGGTCTCTAAAAGTGAACAATTATTCGATGCAGCATCAATGGCGTCATTTTCAATTTCTCTCTCGATAGCATATCCTGCGACTAGAGTATCTTTCACCTCTGCAGGTGTCAAGTCCGGGTTTGCTTCTAAGATCAGCGCTACTATTCCAGCCATCAAAGGCGTGGCCATACTGGTTCCGCTCTTGGAAGTGTAACCGGTTCCAGTTCCTTGGTTAGGTGCCATTATGTTGCTACCAATTGCAGCAACATCTGGTTTGACCCTACCATCTGAGGTATAGCCTCTTGAGCTATAGGGTGCCAGACTCAAATCCTTGTCAAGTGAGGCAACAGTTATGGGCAGTCTTGAATCACCTGGTGAGTCAATGGTATTACAACCAGCTACCGTAAGTGAGCCAAATTCGTTTCCAGCACTTAAAGTAACTACAAGACCCGATTCCACAGCCGCATCAACGGCCTGACTCCAGGCCGAACTACCATCATTATCTACGTGGAATTCAACCTGCTGTTCGCCTAGGCTGGAAGTCATTACTCGAATATGAGGATCAACTTCTTTCTGATTTGCAATCGTCCATTCTATCCCTCTGATAATGTCTTCTATATCTCCATCACAGCAAGAAAGAACATTTACTAAATTGGCCTTTGGTGCAACACCGATGTATGGTGTCCCATCAGGTGCGGTCTCTCCCGCTCCAGTACCTGCAGCTATTCCAGCTACATGGGTTCCGTGGTTGCCACTATCCAGAGATTGTCCAGGCTGGCAAGGTGCACAGATAACAGCGTCTTGGCCAGCATCGTAGTAAGCTACAACTTTCAGATCATCGAAAGTAAACTGGTTGTCATCCATATCATCCAGTCCAACATGGGCATTGTCCACACCAGTATCTACAATCGCAATCGATATTCCTTCACCATAAATACCATGATTCTGCCAAACATCATCTACACCCAGTGCAGGCACTGCTTCATTCATATGGGGCTCAGCCTTTCCAATATCATCCAGCATAACCACACCCTCCCAATCTGCAATTTCTTCGATAACATCCCGAGGCATTGTGGTACTGACCATGTCGATGTATTGAGCACGGAACGTCACTTCGATTCCATTTTCCTCCAACCTCTGAACATCATCATCGGTTGGGTGGTGATCATATCTGACAAATATACGGGCTTCCCCAGCATCAAAGAAACGGTTACCCTGCTGTAATTTCCAGATTAAGAAATCGGAAATCCCATCGTGGTTTTTATCTCTGGAGTATACGTCCCACCAATTATCCTCACTAATTTCATTATCTTTGGTAGGTGAACCTGCCGCTCCGACACTGGAGAACAAGAGAAAAACAATTCCGAGCACCGCCACCTTGTTTTGCATAGTATTGAACAATACGCCTTCAATTAAAGAAACTTGCGATATTCACGGGTCAGGTATGCCACCTCTGACTCTGACAGCCATTCCCTGCTGCCCTAATCTGAGTTCCTCTGGAGAGATAATTAGTTTACCAAATGCCACTAATTCATCATCAGGAGTTACAACGATGCATTCATCCATGCATCTCAGATTCAGGTCAATGTCTTTCACAAACTTGCAAAACACGCTCTTACCGTTTCTGTTGAAAGCAGCGGTCTCGGGTTCGATGACCACGCGGAATTTCGGGAAGTCCGTATTTCCTTGAATCAACTCAGCCCCATATTCCTGAAGGATGAACAATCCTCTTCTGTGGGAAAGGGAAGCCAGATGTTTTCCATCAAGCATAAGGTTTCGGAGCCGTTTCGTTTTCTTGCTGGTGACAAGTTCAACATCACCATTTGTGAGGGTCTTTCCCATACCTTTGCCAAATTGATAATCCAGTATCGTTTTGACCCTTTCAGTATCCCATCCCTGCATTTTCCACCCTTCAATATCATCCTGCAATAGTCCAGGGTGAAACGGATAGGTTTCTGATAGGTGCAGGGAGATATTCCCAAAATAAGGGTGTCTCATCTCTCCCTTTCCTGAGGAGATAAATTTCGCAAAGATAGGACGATTATCTGATTCCTTCCCAGTTTTCACGGGGGTCTTGTAGCGGTAAGCTGGTTCAAATTGAGACAACCATTCCATTTCTTCTTTTAGAACATCAAAGACCTTCATTAAAGCGGGAGAACAACGAAGTCTATTCTCGACCAATTCCCATAAGGTCCCTTCATGAATCGCCTGTCTGACTCTACGAATCTCCGTGAAAGAAACAATTAGATTATGCTTAGCAATAATCCGTTGCCTTTCGCTTGATTCCATTGCTTTGAGTTGTTCTATAGTAATGCCCGGAGCCGCTGAGAATTCACTGGGCAAGATCTCCAGATCATCTAATTTTCGGGTACCCCATGTGAACATCAAACTATCGCGAGAGGCAAATTTGGCATAACCGGAACTGTCAAAAACATCACATCCCATAAACACGGCCAAGGCAAACAACATGGGGTGCCCACACCCAAAGAGGTGAACTGGTCTCGAAATATCAAGCCCTTTCTTGGATGAAAAAACAACTTCCGCCAGTCGCTGGAATTTATTTTGTTCCATTAGAGGAACAACGCCACCGATAGGAAACAAATCAGCATTCGTTTCAGAGGCAGCAGTAGCAGCCTTGAGTCTGAGATCCAGGTGCCTTCCTCCCTGAATTGGTGCAGCCAATAACATATCTCCCTTGTTTTGGTCAGCCTCTTCGATTC
>DQOP01000052.1 GCA_015658585.1 Candidatus Poseidoniales archaeon
AATCAGCATCAAGGGAGGTGGATCTGATAAATGCAACCAGGACATCGACACTATCAGACCAAGCATCAAACAAAGTGCGGATCCTACCTGTCGTACCAATAGCGTCATGGCTGCCCACTGTCGTTGGCCTTAAAACCAGACCTCCTTACAACCCGATATGGGCATGAGCCTGACAGTAATTATCCCTACATTGAATGAAGGTGAATCAATAGGACCTACTATCGACCAGATTCCAAGAGATGTTCCTTGGTTGGATGTCAAGGTTCTAGTTATTGACGGTAATTCAACAGATAATACTGTAGAAGAGGCAGAAAAAAGAGGTGCCAAGGTCGTCAACGAACCCCGGAAGGGATATGGTAGAGCCTACAAGACGGGATTCAGTCTGGTAGACACGGATTTCGTAGCAACCCTTGATGGCGACACTACCTATCCTGCCGACAAGATACCGCATGTTCTAGCATTCTTGCTCAATAATAATCTTGACTTTGTGACTTGCAACCGACTTGACAGGATGGACCGAAATGCAATGTCCATGACCCACAAGATAGGAAACTGGGGACTGACCTTTGGAACCAATCTATTCCATGGAATCAATATCAGGGATTCACAAAGCGGAATGTGGGTTTTCAAAAGAGAAGTGATTGGCAAAGTCAACCTGACCAGTGACGGGATGCCTCTCTCTGAGGAATTCAAGATTGAGGCTTTCAGAAGAGGATTGAGGGCTATTGAGATCCCGGTTCCATTCCACTCCAGAGTTGGAGATGTTAAACTCAACACTTGGGAAGATGGGGTACGGAATCTATGGTTCCTAGTTACGAAAATGAGAGACTTTTAGAACTATTTATTACCGTCACATTCACTATTTTTTACTTCACAAATATGGAACCATTTCCAAAAACTTTGACCGGACTTAGAAGAAGTATCAGAACCTAAGTCATTAGAAAATTCTATAATCATTGCATAATCTCCACTACCCTCTACTCCATAGAACTCTGAGGTATCCAGAATAAATGGAAGCGTGTTATCAACAGCCCCTGAATCATAGGTAAATGTCATCTTATCACCAGAGTGTACGAAATCTATAATTTCGACTGATACAAGATCCCGTGACCCATCTGTATTCCAATAATCTTCTCCATTCCCAGATTCAAACACTTCTTCGGAGTGATAAAGCGTTATTTTACCAGTAGCCCAAGGTATAACTGTAACAGGTTCGCCCGCTTGGGTGACATTCTCACTCAAAAATTGTAAATTAATTATTACACCTTCATCCTTGTCTAATGGTTGACTTCCATCAAATAGGGCTAAGTCAGCAATAGCGGTTTCAGCAAATTTATTTATCGTTACAGAGTCTGTGGCTTTTTTACTCCCAAGTTCTACTTGTACAGTATAATTACCATTCATTGCGAAAAGATCTGAATATGGTATCGATACCGAAACTCTGCCTTCGTCATTTAAGGTAAATGAACCACTAGCAACTGCAACCGATCCGCCTGTATGAGAATATGAAATAGGGGAAACAACAATTTTGTAGCTACCTTCTTTGGCCAGCATGCCTAAAGTAGGAGAAGTTGCCAGAATATTGAAGTTGAAGGTTCTATCACTCGTATCCTTTCCTTCGTTTACATCGATTAGGACAGAAAGACCGCCAGCTCCATAATATAAACCAAAATTAGTGAAAACCATAGAACATAAGAGAAGAAGAATAACCAGTGAAACCCCAATTGCTATCCTCATGTTAGTAAACAACGACATATCCGAGATAAACGAAAGGCTGGACTCTGAATCATCCATATCATCCCAGTCCTCATCATCCCACTCTTCTTCAGCCCCAGATTGCATGACACTCACTCTAAATGTTGCTTCTTATAATTTTCCACGATGAAAATCCAAAATCAGTTGGTAATAGGGGAGACCTGTTCTTTATCTCCTGTAACAAGACTCAGGAAATCGTGTTTCAGAAATCCAGCAGCTATCAGGGCCAAAACCTTGTTTTTGATTTTGGCTGCAGGCATTGAACCTACAAACATATGTGTGAAGAATTTCTTGGTTTCTTCATCCAGGGCCGCATATTTGATCAGGCTATTAGGCATCACCATCAGCAAGTGCCATGCAACTTTAAGCCATTCCAGATCATCTCCCCATTTGCCGCTCCAGGTATTGTGATAAAGCATCATAGAATCCTTATCGAATTTTCCTGCTTTGAAAAGTTGGTCCAGAGAGTCTGCCGCAATTCTTCCTGAATCAAGAGCGTAATACAACCCTTCGCCAGACAATGGTGATACGAAACCACCAGCATCTCCAACAACCAACATTCTATCACCTACAGTACAACTCATACCCATGCCTACCGGAATATTAGATCCAGCAATCATCTTGCGATCTATCTCTATATCCTTGGGAAACCATCCCTGCTCCTTCAAAGTATCAACATAATCAAGAAGATATTGTCGCTCATCCCACTTGGGATTTTCCTTTTTAATTTTCTTGACTACGGAACGGGGACAACCAATCCCCACATTGAGAACCGTGTCCTTGGAAAAAGACCAGCCATAACCATCCAGATTCTGGTACTTTATGTGTGCCATGGATATTCTTTCCTTGCCATAAACTCTATCCATGAACTCCCGACCAACATCAACCTCGAAGTAAAGGGCTGTAGCAATGTCCTGGTCCCTCCATTTCATAGGCATCTTCTCGATGTCTCTGATTCTTCTTGAAACCATATCAAATGAGCCTCCGGCACCGATTATCACATCGCTGGTAAGTTCTTTCCCGTTTCTTAGCGTAGTTACTACTTTACCCTCATGAACTTCAAAATTCTTGACAGCTATACCATCCATAAGAGTGGCCCCTTCTGCAACCGCATATTGGACCAAGGCGTTGTCAAATTTCAATCTTCGGATATTGTAAAAGAAGGGTGTTTCGCTTGTGTAATCCACAGGTGTGAAATCAGGCCCGTAGACTATTCCACGTAAGCATCTTGACTCGAGGAAATCATCCCAGTTTGATATAATGTGATCAAATTCTTCGATATGAACACACAAACCCCCGCCACATGCCTTTTCACGGGGGAATTTTGCCCGATCGACTAATGCGACCTTCTTACCCTGTTTTGCCAAGTAGTAAGCTGCTGTAGCGCCCGCGGGTCCAGCACCCTCTACTACAACATCAAAATGACTCAATTATGTTCCTGTTTCCGGAAACAGGTGACATACCCTGTAATTCTGTTTCGCATGGTTATACTGTCCACATCTGTCAATTCATCAACAACTGCCTTGTTATGGTCAAAATCATCAGTGAACCTATCCGGATAGCTCCTGACCAGTTCTATTGCCACGCGTTTGATGTAAGTCGGTCTAACCCTACCCATACATGCGCTTCACTTTTGGGCTCTATTTATAATCTATCACAAAGCCCCTCAAATAAACCACGCAAATAATTATATCCTGAGCCGATAGCGGTTTGTGTTACACGAAGCCTCAAGACTACCTGGATTGACCGTTTACACCCGTACCGGGAAAAGATTGGGTGTCGTACACGATGTCTTATTCGATACCTCACAACGTATCGTATCTGC
>DQOP01000132.1 GCA_015658585.1 Candidatus Poseidoniales archaeon
ATGGAGGAGATGTGTACCGGATGCCTTGTTCCACCCTGGAGTGCCAAAAATTTGAGTGTAGAAAGCAGGACTGGCTTCAGTCTTCATCCTCCTTCATCATATCCTGGAGTTGGTCTTTTTGTTCATCACTCATATTTTCCATGGCTTTTCGTGATTGGTCGACCAAATCACCCATTATTACGCTATAAATCAGAGGAACAATGGTATTGCTCTCAACCTTTGCTTCATAATCCACTTTGGCTGCATCTCTCTGAATTCTAAGTTGGTCGGCTGTCATTTCGCCTTGGCCTAATCCTTGGCAAGCCTTGTCCACTACGAAGTATTTCTCGCCATTGTAACCAAGAGGATAGGCCTGACAATTGAGTGGCATGTCATGATATACCTGACAGTTCTTGTTTTCCGAGTCATACATTGGGCATCCAGTTTCACCTTCTTTTGTCTCCAGGACCAGTTGCGGGAATCCTTGAGACATATCCATTCCAATGTTTGGTGCGATACTGCTCAGAGTTCCGTTTTTCCTCCATCTGCTAAGATCATCAGAGTATACTGGGACGCCATTAACTTTGGAGCAATACTGCCCACATCTGACGCAATTGTAGACAAATTTAGGCGCACTCTTGTTTTTTTTCTCAGTCATTAGAACTACCAGTTTTTGAGTAACAGAGTGAATGTGGTTAATAACCATGTTCCTCTGATTTTGTTGTTCAATCCAATTGTGTTGGTAATATATTCTTTTTATCTTACGCGTAGGACATGAATTCTTTTATTTACCCCCTGCAATGACGGCAAGGTGTGAATGCTTATGAAATCAAGCAAGATATTAACGCTAGCAGTGACCTTTGCCTTATTGGCTTCAGTAATGGTGCCAATTTTGGGGAACGGTCCAGTCGCTAATGCAGCGGCAGACAATCATATCGAGGTGAAAATAGGTCTTTTGAATCCATTAACAGGTCCGATCGATGTCTATGCACCAGCCTTTACTGATGCTGGTGATCTGGCTATCGCTGACTTGAATGATGGACAAACAGACTATCATTTCTCAATTGTCGAGCAGGATTCAGGATGTGACGGAACCACAGCAGCTACAGCTGCACAGGCACTGGTTGACGCAGGAGTCGTAGGTATAGCAGGAGCAGCATGTTCAGGTGCGACTCTTGGAGCTATGGTAGTTGCAAGGGATGCAAGTATACCCATGCTATCCTATGCTTCGACATCACCTGCTCTAACTACAGCTGATGACGGTGGTTTCCTGTTCCGTGTGGTCCCAAGCGATGCCCAGCAGGGTATGGCAATGGCATCAATGGCCGCTCAACACGCATGGACTAACCCTGGTTTAATCTATATGACCAACGACTATGGAGCCGGTCTGGCTGCAGTAGTTGAGGGTGCATACGCAATGGCCGGTCAGGATATGTGTATAACAATCGCTTATGATGATGACACCACTGATTTCACATCACAAGTTACATCGTTTGCTGAAGCAGAATGTGACAGTCTAATAATGGTCACATACGCCTCAGATGGTGCAGCTCTGTTAGAAGAGATGGCTACTCAAGGAATTCACGGTGAAGATGGCGGGCCGTTCCCAGTAATGGGAGCAGACGGTATAGCTGACATGGGTTTCCTAGCCGCTTTCAGTGATCCAAGTGCAGCAGCTATGGTTATTGCAACCAAGCCAGCTTCAGGTTCAGACAGTCAGGCTAAGGCTGACTTCGAGACCGCTTGGGCGGATCACTACGATGGTGACGAGGCACTTGCTATCTACATCAGTCAAACATATGATGCTATCACCATGCTCGGTGAAGCAGCTATGGATGCAGATTCAACAGACGGAATTACCGGAGTCGAAGTACGCGATGCTCTTGTAGCATTGGGTAGTGGTAACGGTTATGAAGGAGCCAGTGGAAATCACATATTTGATGCTGTAGGAGATGTTGCAGGTTCAGGTTATGACATCTGTCAATTCACTCCAGCCGTTGATGAGAATGGTGATCCAACCCTTATTCTGTTTTGTCCAGCTCACTGGGATCTGATTGAAGGTTTGACCTTTGATGGAGTACCATTCAATTTCAAGATTGGATTATTGAACCCGTTGACAGGACCAATTGACGTCTATGCCCTTGGATTCACTATTGCAGCAGCAGTTGCAATACAGTACATGAACACTGTAAGGCCACTTACCTTCCAGTTCTCGCTTGTAACGGCCGATTCCGGCTGTGATGCAACAACCGCAGCAACCGGTGCACAGACACTGATTGACGCAGGAGTTGTAGGTATAGCCGGAGCAGCATGTTCCGGTGCGACCATGGGAGCTATTGATGTCGCTGCGGCAGCAGGAGTACCAATGGTATCCTATGCTTCAACCTCACCAGCCATAACGAGCTACGATGATGATGGTTATCTATTCAGAGTCGTACCAAGTGACGCTCAGCAGGGTCAAGCACTGGCAGACGTCTTTGCAGCTTCTGGATACGAGAACCCAGGAGTCATTGCAATGACCAATGATTATGGTGCAGGTTTCCACGCAGCCTTCTTGGACAACTGGGATGGAACACCATGTGCAGAGGCAACATATGCTGATGGAACTACGGATTTCACATCACAAGTAACCGCAATTGCAGATGGTGGTTGTGACTCAGTGGTAATGATCACCTATGCTTCTGATGGAGCAGCTATCGCTGAGGAACTTGCAGTGCAGGGACTAGGCCTTCAGATATTCGGTGGTGATGGTATTGCAGACGTAAATTTTGGTTCTGAATTCACTGATCTATCTGCACTGGATGGAGTAACAGCAACCAAGCCGGCTTCTGGTGCACCCACAGAATATCAATATATGTTTGACATGTTCTATGGAGCAGCCGCAGCCGCATACGGTTTCGATGGTGGTATCTACACTCGTGAGACCTTCGATGCAATCGCAGTTATCGGACTTGCAGCCGCAACAGCTACCCAGACTCCACTACCAGATGATGGTGTAAGGGAGATGTTGGGAACCTTAGTTGGTGGACCCGACGCGCCTCAAGAAGGCGCTAGTGGAACTCACATATTCGATGAGAATGGTGATGTTGCAGGATCTGGATATGACATCTGTACTTTCAACGTAGACGAGGAGAACGACACAGTGGCATTGGATTGCCACAGTTCATGGGGCTTACTAGATGGACTTGACGACCAAGGCATACCTAAGGCACCGGTAGTTCCAGGGTGTATGGATAGTACAGCCAATAACTACAATGCTGATGCAACTGAGGACAACGGTTCTTGTACATTTGATGCAGTGGTGGTTTCAGGATGTATGGATAGTACAGCCAATAACTACAATGCTGATGCAACTGAGGATTCAGACCCTAGTTCTTGTACATTTGATGTAGTTGAACCGGAGCCAGAACCTGAGGAAGAGGCTGATGAAGTTCCAGGATTTGGTCTGTTATCAGCAGTTGCCGCAATCGGTGTAGTCCTACTTCTCCGCAGAAGATTCTAAGTAGTCTAAAGAGAAAAACCTCATAAGCAAAAAAAGGGGCGGTCGTCTCTGACGGCGGCCGTCCTAGTTTGAGGGCTATCTCTGTTATAGATGCCTCTACTGGTAGACCAATTACTCCGAGGTAGCTTTGGATAGAGATGAAGAAGGTGTTGCAGTAAGAAGATGGATGAAACTTGGTTTTGTCCTAATCATTCTTGGATTCCTGGTTGGCTTTAGTCAAATTCAGGATATGAAGAACGGAGTTGCTTCCGGTCACTACAATCGAGCTCTGGAACATTTACATGTAGCCTATGTTTTCATTCTTGCTGGAACAGCGATAACCTGTTTTTTTGGTTTTGGAGGTATGTTCAAGAGAACGATATTTTCGTTATTGCCAAAGTCACATACTTCAGTTCCTTTGGATGAGCCATCAGATACTGTACCACCTAAACCTTTGTCCGACTTTTCAGCATCGATCAGAGATGGTTGGGATTCCATCCCTGTGGAATTGAAACTCGCTTTTTTTGTACTTTTTGATGCTGCTTATGGACTTAGATACCAATCTGGTATATTATCTCTATTGATTTATGGAGATCCCCTTTGGATGTTTCAATTTTTTGAATTTATCCTTTCCAGCATGTACGTTCTTTATTGGATGTTGAACAATTTGAAAGGCTGGATTAGAACGGTTGCTATCATTTCATCACCGTTTATCATTCTACTTATCTTTGCATTTTGTCTAGAACAGTTATTTGTTGGACAAGAAACAACCGTGTCTCCTACGTTCAGGCTAACCTCGGTTCTGTTTACTGGTTTTTACTGGGCAGCGGCATATCTAGCCATAGCGGTGGGACTGACTTTAACCTACAAAGTACAGCGTTTTGGTAATTTCGCCCAGGCCGAGACGATGCTGTTCGGAGCCTATGTTGGTTTCACAATAATGTGGAGTCCATTCTTCTATACTTTGGTTGGGGGAGAGAAGGTTCTGAATATTGATGTCAAGAAAGATGAGGTTCTGACCTGGGACCTCTTGTTCTGGGCATGTGTGACGGGATTTGTCTTGACGGGTCTCTTAGGGGTCTTAATCGATCGTCTGATATATAGCCGATTCCGCAAAAGGCATGCGCTTCCACAGGCGATGATGATTGCATCCTTGGGAGTAGCTATGATACTTAGAGGAATATTGTACTTAAGATATGGAGCGGATCAATACCTTTTCGTTCCGGATGTTGATTGGCGTTTGACCACCTCACGTACAGAATTTTCAGGGGAAAGCGTTCCTTCCCTATTTGGAATCAAATTGTGGCCCAGTTGGATGAATCAGACGATACGTTTTCGTTTTGGGGAGCGAACTGCGGAGAAAAGCCATGGTGATATGGACCAGATCGCCTGCATCGAAGCTGGAAAACCCGATAATTTCTCATCCAGCTGGGATTCAGACTCAGGAATTTGCAATGTTATGGAATATCTGCCCTTTCGTGAGATGGCCGACTCGTCGTACTTCTTGCAACATACAAAGGCAGCCCTAATCATTGGAGTATTTGCGGCAGTAATTTTGTTGATCCTGATGCTCAATATGACACGCCTAGGCCGCCAGATGAGGGCAGTAGCTGACAATCCGGATCTGGCCGCTTCTTCCGGTATCAATGTTGAACGTGTACATATGACAAGTGCATTCCTTGCAGCTGGTATCTCTGGTTTCGGAGGAGTACTGTTTGGGATGTATGTCCGTGTCAATCCAAATGTTGGCCTTACCATACTTCTGCCTGCCTTTTCAGTGATAATTCTTGGAACTCTGGGTTCGATCAGAGGCGCCTTGATTGCCTCAGTAATCATTGGTATGGTCCGTGCGATTTCCGCGCCGGTTCTGATTTCTGCGGGCAGCAAACTGGATAGACCATCTTATGCGGCTTTTGAGGAAGCTATGCCCTATCTGTTTCTGATAGGTGTCTTGATGCTAATGCCAAAGGGCCTTGGCTACGCGTTGGAAAACTGGCAGATTGAACGGGCACGAAAGAATCAAGGTTCAGTGTTCAGTTTGCAAAATACAGGTCTCCTTATATTGCTGATAATATGTCTATTGAAATTCTCCTGGTTTGGATTTATTTTATGGGGTATCCTAATTTTCTGGTTCTACCTTTTGCGTCACATTAAGGTTGGATATTCGGATACACCGTCCCTACCTGAATTACCATATGTAGGTGATCAATTTCGTAGATTTAGCTCGTTACAGAAATTGTCAATCTTCGTAGCAGCTGCATTTCAAATCGTGCTTGTTAGTATCCTTGATGACCGCATATCAGGCGTGGGTACAGCGTATTATCTTGTTGATTTTATATTTGTCATTTTGAGTGTCTTTGGTCTAATTTTGTTATATTCATCAATTGCATCCTATATTTCTGATTATAGTAAAATCTTTGGCCCAAGTACGGGTTTATCCTCTGAACATAAAAAGCAGCTACTGGTTTTAGGTTTGGCAGGTAGCGTATTTGTTTATCTGGTAGACTATCTTGTTGCGGGCCGTGGAACTATTTATCTGATCACAGACGTAATATTTTTACTTTTAGAGGTATCAGGTCTTGTCTTAGTGGTAATCATGTTGTTTTTGTCAAGGCCCGAGTTAACGGGTTTATTCAACGACCTTGGTACAAAATTGAAGGCACTTACCGAAGTTCAGAAGTGGGCCTCGATACTTGGTGGGGTTGCATTCACAGCTTTTGTTTACTTCCTCGACACGATAACCTCAGGTTCAGGAATTATTTATTACGTAATAGATCTGCTATATCTTGTATTTCTGCTTCTTGGTATCTTTGCGGTTGCCAATACGATAGCCAAATCCAAGGCAGAGATTTCTCATAGGTTAAACCTGTTCTTTATTCTGATAGCAGGATTATTGCTATACTTTGAAGATACGATAGAACCAGGTTTGGTGAGAGATACAGAGTCGAAAATGTATGTGAAAGAGCTGGCATATCTCTTTCTGGTATTAAGTTTCAAAGACCTCACTCGTCTAATCTTTGGCGCTTTTTCAAGTTTGACTGAGTTGATAAGCCAGAATGAATCGTTCAGAAATCTCAAAGAACAGGCTTTAACGACTTTGCGACCATTTCCTTTGCTTTTTGGCATTATATTGTTCTTGTATGTTCCTTTTGATCAGATTAAGATGCTTGGTCTTTTCTTCATATTATATTCGATCAATCCCTTGACCGATTTTGTATCGAAGATTGCTGAAAATCTACAACGTAATTTCTGGGGTGGAATTCTGCCTGCATCTAAGGCTCAATATGGCCGTTCCAGTGAGCGAGGATCATGGATTACTTTCGCCTTTTTCTTGGTACTCTTGATGTATCTTTCCTGGTGGTTACCGAGTGTAACCAATTTTACAAAATCAATGCAAATATCTAGGATAATAGTCTTAGTTTGTGCATTCTCAATTCTAGCAATCTCCTTGAATTTACATACTGGAATAACCGGA
>DQOP01000080.1 GCA_015658585.1 Candidatus Poseidoniales archaeon
AAATGAAATTAAAGCAGCTGTGCGAAGAGGTTGTTTAGATAATACGTTCATCCCAACTTTATGTGGGTCAGCATTTAAAAATAAAGGGATACAAAGATTGCTCGATGCTGTTATTGATTTTCTTCCCTCACCTTTGGATATACCCTCTGTAAATGGAATTGACCCAAAAAATTCGGATATTGAATTATCCAGAGAAACAAATGAAAAAGCGCCATTTAGCGCTCTTGCTTTTAAAATCATGACTGATCCTTATGTAGGAAGGTTGACTTATCTAAGAGTGTATTCTGGCTTACTAAAAAAAGGGTCCTATGTGTATAATCCCAATATTGGTAAACGTGAACGAATTAGTCGAATATTACAAATGCATGCGAACAAAAGAGAGGAATTGAATGAAGTCTCCGCAGGTCAGATAGTGGGAGTTGTTGGTCTGAAACGTGCTAATACGGGGCATACCTTATGTGATGAGAAATCCCCGATTATATTAGAGTCTATGGATTTCCCTGAACCGGTTGTTGAAGTGTCCGTTGAACCAGTAAGTAAGGCTGATCAGGATGTGCTTTCAAAGGCATTAGGAAAGTTGAGCGAGGAAGATCCGACATTCCAGGTATCATTTAATGAGATTACAGGACAGACAATTATTGCAGGTATGGGGGAGCTTCATCTCGAAATTTTAATTGCACGTCTTTTAAGAGAGTTCAAAGTAGAGGCGAATGTGGGAACTCCGAAGGTAGCTTACATTGAAGCAATCACCAAAGCAGTAAAAAAGATAGATAAAAAATTTGTAAAGCAATCTGGTGGGAGAGGCCAGTTCGGCCATGTTGTTATAAATGTCCAGCCGAATGACTCAGGTAAGGGGTATCATTTTGAGAATAAGATTGTAGGGGGTGCAATCCCCCGAGAATTTATCTCTTCTGTGGATCAAGGTATTCGTGAAGGTCTGAGGGGGGGGATTTTAGCAGGATATCCGCTTGAAGATATACGGGTAGAACTGGTTTTAGGATCGTATCATCATGTTGATTCATCTGAAATCGCTTTCAGGATAGCTGGATCAATGGCTATTAAAGACGCTTGCCAGAAAGCTGACCCTGTTCTGAAAGAACCGATAATGAGAGTTGAGGTTGTGACTCCTGAAGAATATCTTGGTGAAGTGATGGGAGATATAAATTCCCGAAGAGGTAAAGTTGATGGGATGAATCAAAGGAAAGGTGCTCAGATAATCAATGCGAGTGTACCCTTGAGCCAAATGTTTGGATATGCAACCGATCTGCGTTCCTTAACTCAGGGAAGAGCAGTATTTCATATGGAATTCTCATACCATCAACAGGTGCCACACTCTATTCAGGAAAATATTATTGAGCAAGTTCACGGAAGAGCATAAAGGAAATAATTAGGAGATTAACATGGCAAAGAAAAAATTTGAAAGAACAAAGCCTCATGTAAACATAGGCACGATAGGTCATGTAGATCATGGGAAGACAACATTAACAGCAGCGATCACATTACACCAGTCTTCCTCTGGGATGTCTGAGGTAATGACATTTGATCAGATTGACAATGCTCCTGAGGAGCGTGAGCGTGGTATCACAATACAGACGGCCCATGTGGAATATGAGACGGAGAACCGCCATTACGCTCATGTAGATTGTCCTGGTCATGCGGATTACATAAAGAATATGATTACGGGAGCCGCACAGATGGATGGGGCCATATTGGTTGTGAGTGCTGCTGATGGTCCCATGCCCCAGACCCGTGAGCACGTACTATTGGCACGTCAGGTGAATGTTCCCAGTATGGTGGTATTCATGAATAAAACAGACCAGGTAGATGATCCGGAGTTAATTGACTTGGTAGAGATGGAGTTAAGGGATTTATTAAATGAATATGAATTTCCTGGAGATGATACGCCCATAATAAAGGGGAGTGCATTAGCAGCATTGAATAATCCCACTGATGAAGCTGCTACCAAATGTTTGGATGAATTATTAGCAGCCTGTGACAGTTTTATTCCGGAGCCTCAACGTGATGTTGACAAGCCATTTTTGATGCCGGTAGAGGATGTATTTAGTATTACCGGGCGTGGAACTGTAGGAACAGGCCGGATTGAGCGTGGAATAGTGAAAGTGAGTGATGAGATAGAGATGATAGGGATGGGTGCACACAAGAAGACGGTCTGTACTGGAGTGGAGATGTTCCGGAAGTTATTGGATGAAGGTCGGGCAGGAGACAATGCGGGATTATTACTTCGTGGTGTTGACAAGGAGGAATTAAAGCGTGGAATGGTTCTGGCAAAGCCAGGCAGTATTACTCCTCATACGAAGTTTAAGGCAAATGTTTATGTTTTGAAGAAGGAAGAAGGAGGTCGTCACACGCCATTTTTCAATGGATATCGTCCTCAGTTTTATTTTCGCACGACAGATGTTACAGGAGTGTCGACATTGCCGGAGGGAACGGAGATGGTAATGCCTGGTGATACTGTGGAATTGTCAATAGAGTTAATCATTCCAATAGCAATGGACAAGGAGTTGCGTTTTGCAATTCGTGAGGGTGGCCACACGGTTGGGGCTGGTGTAGTGACGGATATTATCAAATAAGGGAAATTATATGGACAAACAAACTATCCGCCT
>DQOP01000106.1 GCA_015658585.1 Candidatus Poseidoniales archaeon
AGAATGGTCACCAACTCTATCGGAATCGGAGTTAATAATTGAAAGCGGAGCAACGTCAACGACGCTACTCAGCGTAACCGTTCCAGAAGATGCTAGCGCCAACGCAGCCAGTGGCAGTGTGATGGTACACGCTTATTCAGAGGGTTGTGGAGATGACACTACAGATTGTGAGTATGGACAAGATGTCAGCGTCTCTGTGACGGCTAACCAGGTCTATTCCCTATCAGCAGGTTATTACACGAATGAGACTGATGTGGTAAAGGACACCGCGTCTGTTCAGGAGACTATGACGGTTCAGATGAAATTCACAGTTATCAACGATGGAAATGGAAATGATGTGATTGCTCTTTCATTGGCCAATGCCCCGGCATGGGTAACTCTTGGACAAACTGATGCTTTGGCAGGCCCAGACCAGACAATGATCTTGACGGTTGATGTCGGTCCAGCAGGTGCTGTTGGAGATTATACATTCCAGGTAACAGCTACTTCAGCAGATGGTACGACCTCCTCTACTACAGGAGATCTCACAGTAACGGTTACGGAGAAGGTTGATGATACTGGCGGTCCAACAACTGATAAAGTAGACGAAGACGATAGTCCCGGTTTTGGTATTATCTCAGCTATAGCTGCTCTGGGGGCAGTTCTTCTAATCAGACGCAGGTTGTAAAGGAGTTCAAGAATGACAAGCAATAGACGACAGGCTCTGCCGTTCTTTGTAGTGCTGCTGATGGTCGTGTCAGTCTTTGCTTTCACGCCAGCAAGTGCTGCAAGTTCCATTCTGGTTACTCTGGATGCAGATCATGGACCATATTCCTTTGCTTCGGTAAATGGTTCAGCAGAGTACACAGTAACGATTACTAATGACGGAGAAGTCGATTTTGAGGAGGTTGAGATATCAGCCTCTTTCATGGATGAGACCTGGCTTTCTGATAATGTAACTTTCTCAGTATCGGGCGAAGAATCCCCTGGAAGCCTCCTTCTGGGTCCATTAGCATCGAGTGCAGTGATTCAGGTTCAGGTTTCAGCTACAGTTGGGAATGGCGCCAAGGTAGATTTTGCCGAAGTGCCTATGGAGATTAATATTGCTGCTTATGATGATGGCGGTGAGGACGCCTCGGTGGGTTTAGAAGTAATAGTTTGTGTAACGAATTGGATTGCCTATGAATCCAACTTTCCAAATCAGCCGACCATCAACACTTTCAATATAGGTGATTCATATGACTACCAGATTGTAGTAGAAAATATTGCAGTCACCAAGAACCTGGATAATACAACAGTACCAATGCCTATTCGAGACCATATAAACGTCCAGTATTCGGGACTCTCTGGATGGACTATTACAAGCGATGATGAGGGCTGGCATCCATTCTTTGGAGGCACTTTGGAGGGTATGGATGCGTCAGCTTCACACACTTGGAATGTAGCGATTGAATTGACGAGTAACGTAAAGGCAGGAGACCATCTAGTTGATTTTCAGGCTACAAGTACGGACCCTGATGACCCAATGGGCGGAATGCCCTACATTCAGCCGTATGGTATGACTGCAATACCAGTTTCAGCTGCAGAGAGGTATGCTGTAAGTGTTTCGGGTGCAGGTAGCCATAACGTGGATCTGAGTGAAGGTTCAGCTATATCTACCTGGAATGTGGCAGTTAATAATCTTGGTAATACTAAGGACACTTTCAGTATCACTTGGGATAGTTCGGGTGTTCCAGCAGGCTGGACTCTAAGTAGCACACCAGACACTTCTGGCGTGATAGATTGGCAAGGCTCATCCACTTTTGATATGTCTTTGACGGTTCCTGCAGATGCATTGGCAGGTGCTTCAGCTTCATTCTCGATGACAGCAACCTCTTCGAATTCAGCTGACGAAACAGCGTCACAATCGTTTGTAGCCACGGTCGATCAACATTATGGAGTTTCATTGAGCGTAGATTCAGATTCCAAATCCAAGGCACCGGGTGGCGTGGTAGATTTCATTTTTAATGTTACCAATACCGGTAACGGCGCAGATACTTTTGGAATTATGGTAGAAGGTCCTGCGCTTTGGACGCCTACCGCAAGTCAGTCAAATATAACCATCTCTGCGGTAAGTAGCAGCCAGTTCACAGTTTCAGTTACTATTCCTGAGGACAAGGACGCTGGAGCTGAAAGCGGAGACATCATCGTAACGGTTTCTTCATCTGATGGTGAGAGTACGGCCGAACACAGCGTATCAGTTTCCACGTCTCAGGTATATGATATAGCCATGGCCCATGTGTCTGGTTCCAATGGAACTGTAACAGTGACTCAGGAAACCCAGTTACAGCTAAGATTGAATGTAACCAACAATGGAAATGGTGTTGACATGGTAACTTTCACAATGGAGAATCAGCCTCCTTGGGCAGCTCTAGGTTCGGACTCGATTCAGATAGGTCGAGGACAGACAATTGCAATCGTTATTACCTTGTCACCAGATACAGCAGCCCTTTCTGGACGCGACTATATCTTCCAGGTTGTTGCGACGTCTGCCGATGGTTCAGAGACTACAAGTCCGGATCTGATAGCTCAGATAGTGGCCAAGGAGACTGAGGGTGAAGAGGTCGAGACCGAGGAACTGGATGAAGATGATGAAGGCGGTCTTCCCGGTTTCAGCATGTTTGTTTCACTGTTGGCCCTGACGATTGTAGTATTGTCACGCCGAAAAGATTAGTCTTAGGCTAGTCTTTATTCCGTCACTTTAAGTCATTGCCATCACCCATGGCAGATATTCTGGATGACTGGTTGGCCGAGGATCTCGGAGATGGAGACGTCACAAGTCAATCGGTAGTCGACAATTCGCCTTGTAGGGCAGAGGTTACCGGTGGTCCAGGTATAATCTCAGGACTGGAGATTTGTGATACATTACTGTCAAAGGTCAATGTTAAGGGTGATACAAGCTTCTTCGATGGAGACAGAATCAAATCGGATGTCTCCATCCTTTCTTTATCTGGAAAAGCACATGATATCCTCAGGGTAGAAAGACTTCTGTTGAATATCCTTTGTCATCTGAGCGGTATCTCTACCTTTACAGCTAAGATTGTGGAGTTAGCTAAGTCAGTCAATCCCAAAGTTGAGATCCTGGCCACCAGAAAAACAGTACCGGGTCTCCGCAAATTCGAGAAGCAAGCTGTTGTTCACGGCGGCGGTCAGACACATAGGATGAGACTGGATGATGCGATCCTGATCAAGGATAACCATTTGCAGTTATGTAAGGAAATAACCAAGGCCATAGAGCGTTCCAGAATGAAACATCCAGATCTTATGATAGAAGTAGAGGCCGACAACAATGAACAGGCCCTTGAAGCCGCCAAATCCGGGGCAGACAGGGTAATGCTAGACAATTTTACACTTGAGGATATCGAGAAAACGGTATTGAATCTGCGAAAGATCTCTGATATTGAGATTGAGGTATCTGGTGGAATCACCATAGACAATATCAAAGCCTATGCTCCTTTTGCCGATTTTGTAAGTTTAGGTAGCCTGACGATGGCAGCACCTCCCATTGATTTTTCATTACATGTCAATTGAAATTAGAATTCTCTGCTTTGATCAGGACGATCCAAAAAAATGTACAGCAAAAAGAATGGAAAGATTTGGGCTTTCCCGAAATTATAGTTCATTGAGGACGTTGCCATTGCAAGGGATTGCCCTTGACCCTTTTTCAGAGAGAGTATTATCTAACAGCGATTCAATATTGGCCGAAGTTGGTGGTATTGTTGGTGTTGATTGTTCTTGGAATATGGCCGAGGCCACGTTCTCCAAGTTGAAATTAATGGGTTTAGAATCAAGGAAATTACCAGACGTGATTCCCGCCAATCCTGTTAATTCTGGAAAGATTGGAAAATTGACAACAGCTGAAGCTATAGCAAGCGCCTTGATGTTCTGTCATCAGAAAGAGCAGGCAGTCGAGATAATGTCCATTTTCAAGTGGGGTCCGGCTTTTCTCGAAATGAATTCTTCAATCTGGAAATAATAAATGGTATAAACCAACTCATGTTAGTCCACGCCTTATGTCCACTTTAACATCAGTTGAAGCAGAACCAAAGTTCACATTTGAAGGTATCAATCACCGCCTCTTCATTGAGGGCCGGGGATTTGATTTCAGGAAATTAAGTATTGATTCTTCAGGTAGCATGGTTTTGAAATTAGATGATTTGGAGGACCGATTGTACAGCCTTCTAGATTTTGAAGAACCTAGTGTAATTTATGTGGTTTCCAGAGCTGGATCTGAAGACTTGATTTTGCAAGGCTGTCGAATCACGTCGATTATTGGAAATGAATGTAGACTTTCATACTCCAAGTATCAAGCAATTTGACGAGTGGCTTAATTTAGACTGTTCAATGTAGTTCAGTGTGGAAGTAGTTGATGTGGCTGTTATAGGTGGAGGCCCAGCCGGTGCTTCTGCGGCTAGAGAAGCTGCGCAGCGCGGTCTTTCGGTCCTTTTATTTGACCACGCCCATCCTAGACGTAAAGCCTGTGGCGGGGGCCTTCCGGTAAAGGGAATAGAGTGGATGGATGCCCCAGAAAGCTCAATAGAATGTGAGATGACCTCCATTTCGTTCACACTCAAGAGCACCAAGCTGAAGATCCCCGTAAGTAAAGGAAAAATGGTTCGCAGAGACGATTGGGACTTTTATCTGTATAATAGGGCTAAAGAAGCAGGAGCTGGCCATATAGTTGAGAGGGTCACTTCACTTGAATTAGAGAAAGGATTCTGGAAAATTAATGGAAAGTATATTGCCAAGTATGTGATTGGTGCAGACGGAGTTAACGGCTTCACTCGCCGTCACCTCATGGATCGAATTCCTAGGGAACACCTTTTTGCAGCTGGTGGCTATTATTTAGGAATAAAACCAACTGAGAATGAGGTCGAATTCATACTCGGGGCGCTTCCTGGTGAAGAAGGATACTTGTGGGTCTTTCCCAAAAGTGATCATTACAACATAGGATATTGTTTCAATGCAGGTACACCGGGCATGAAGGAAGCTTTGCATAAACTGATGGAAGAGAGGTGGCCTGGTGAATTTGTGGATAGAAAGTGGAAATTGTCTGAAACTGGGGAAACTGTTGATTGTAAACAGTTTGGTTCTGCGATTCCCTCTTATAACGATTCAGAACTATTTGATGAACCCGTATCTGGTGAAAATTGGGTTCTTTGTGGTGATGCTGCAGGACATGTTAATCCTATTCATGGAGAGGGACTTAACCATGCCGTATTGGGCGGACGTCTTGCAGCTAAGGCCATATCGAAGGGCGACCCAACATTATTTGAGAAATACTGGCGATCTCATTACAGTCGTGACATGTACCGTGCAGCAAAAACTAAGCACAGGATATATGGTTCAAAATTCATGAGAATTGGATTTGCATTAGGTAAAACACCAGCCATGTTCGAAATGTTAGCCAGCCTTACTAGGGGAGATTATTATGGAAAAGCCACCAGAAATTTCTGGTTCAAACTTCCTCTTGCCATTCTTCAGGCTACTTTTCGAATGAAACACAAGGAATTGAAGGGCTTGAGTTAGACATCTTCTTGGATTAGCTTTATTAAACCCGTTGGGTCGGACGGTTTCACGAGGATGGCTATATCATGAAGTTACCCCGAAGAATCAAGATGTACAGTCCATACGCAAAAAAGCACACAGTTCATGAGGTTGAGGTTGTAAAGAAGAAGCGCGCCTCAGAATTGGCTCGTGGCCAGAGACTTTTTAGAAGAGTTACAGCAGGTTATGGAGGTTTTCCAAGACCCAAGCCTGAAGGCCGTGAAAAACCTACTAAAAGAGTTTACGTGAGATACCGCTGTACCGAGACAGGAAAGGCCCATCATCGAAAGAACATCAGGGCCAAGAAATTCGAATTAACGGAGTAGACATGCCAAGTTCAAATAGTAAATTCTTAAAGGTAAAAAGCCCAGATAGTGATTATACTGTAGTTATTTTTGATAAATGCTCCACGATTGTTAAGGATCCCGTAACTGGTTCCACAATCGCCATACCAACTGGCGGTAAAGCCAAGATTCTGGGGGAGATTCTGGAGGAGCTTGAGTGAGTCCTTCGGATGTTCCTGAAGAAGGTGAATACATAATTGGGCGTGTTGTTGAAGTAAAAGATTTTGGCGCCAATATAGACCTCCTTGAATTTCCTGAACACCGAGCTTTCGTACACATATCAGAAGTCGCTTCAGGCTGGGTCAAATATATCCGGGATTTTATTCGTGAAGGCCAGATGATCGTAGCTAGGGTCACCAAGGTAAAGAAAGGTAGCAACATAGTGGACGCATCGGTACGCCAAGTCTCAGGACATAGAAAACAGGAAAGAATCCGTGCCTGGAAGAACGAGCAAAAAGCATCGAAACTTCTGGAATTGGTCTCTAAGAAATCCAAGATTAAAATTGCAGATCTTGAAAGTGAGATACGGGGTATGCATGATACTTATGGTAGTTTGTATCTAGCTTTTGAGGCTGTGGTGATTGACACCGCTTCTTTCAAGAAGAAATGGGAGGGCAAATGGCTCTCTGATTTTATTGAAGTCGCAATAGATAACATAACTCCGCCCCATGTTTCGATTGGGGGCATGTTGGATTTGGTCTCATATGATGTAAAGGGTGCTGAAAAGATAAGAAAGGCCCTGATGAAACCAAAGGCAGTTAATGATGACACTACTCTGAAGATAACCTCGAATGGTTCACCTTCATATCGGATTTCTATAAAAGCCCCTAATTACAAACAAGCTGAAGATGAACTTAAAAAAGCAGTTGATCTGGTTCTGACTACACTAAAGTCTGAAGGTGGAATCGGCTCTTTTGAGAGGTCATGATGAGGACTTTAATTTTTCAATGCAGTTCATGCGGGATGTATACGATGTCTAGACATTGCCCTAAATGTTCGAAAGATACTTCTAATCCACTACCTCCTCGCTTTTCTCCACAGGATAAATATGGAAAGTACCGTCGAATGCTGGGGGAGAAGTAATGGGCTTTACAGAAATAGTTAAAACAGAAGAAGTCCAGTTGGAGAATGCAATCCTCCTAGAGGGACTTCCAGGTGTGGGCAATGTTGGGAAACTGGCAGCTACACACCTTATTGAGGAATTAAATGCCAAAAAGTGTATAGAGGTATATTCTTCATATTTTCCACCTCAGGTATTGATTGATGACGACGGAATCGTCAAGTTAGTTAACAATGAATTGTATTACTACCATGGAAAAGGCAAGACAAGAGACCTACTTTTCCTAGTCGGTGAATACCAAGGGATGGATTCTTCAGGTCAATATGATTTATGCATTAAACTCATCGAATTAGTAAAACAGATGGGAGTTACTACAATTTACACATTGGGAGGGTATGGCCTTGGTAAATTAGTTCCAGATCCTCGAGTTCTTGGTGCAGCAACTTCCGATGAGATTGTAAAGTTGTTCAAAGGTGCTGGAGTGGAGTTTATTGATGGTGAACCAGGGGCCGGAATTGTTGGTGCTTCAGGTCTACTTCTCGGTTTAGGTAAGCTTCAGGGCATTCATGGTGGTTGTTTGATGGGTGAAACTAGTGGTTACATGGTCGATCCTAAATCAGCTAGTGCGGTTTTGAAATCACTCCAAAAGTTGCTGAACATAAAAATTGACCTGTCGGAACTTGAAGAACGAGCTAAGCAGTTTGATTCAATAACCAATCAGCTTAAGGAAATGGATACTGGTGAATCAGAAGACCGACCCGATGTTAACTATATAGGATAATCAGACTGAATTCCGACTCTGTAGATTGAATAACACTAGCCCGTCTTTGGCATCGACGCCTGCTAATTCCTGATGTTCATATCCTAAATTTTCAGAACCGCCTCTCCGATCAAGGAAATAGGCATAACTGCCTGCGGCCCCAACGTCAATATTATCTGAATAATCATTGGGATTTAGGTTTCCTTGACTTAGGTCTGATACAATGTTAATTAAGTTTAGGCTTCCGAAATTTATAATAGAGGTTGGAGAAGCCAGACTCTGTTTGGAAATCAGATTCTGTCCTAATAGAAGAGTTACTTGTGAATAGTCAATATTCTTGCTCTGATCATTGACGGCCCAGTCGGAAACCTCATCAAAGTCAGTCATAACTTCCTCTGCCGAGCACACGGTCAGGGGTTCGGGAATATCATCCATTGTCATTATAGGGTTGTCAATAGAATTCACGTTTCCAGATATGTCGGTTCGAGTGTAAGTCATAATCCAACCATCGATGTTTTGATCCTGTTCATTGCTGTGAGCCATCGTAAAGTTCCATTTCCCTCCATTTCTGGCGGTGTAATTCGCTTCCACGATGAATGCAGGCCTGTTCTTTGCGTTTTGATCCCTCAGGTAACTGTCAAACTCTGAGATATCTTCTTTTCCTTTCTGAATTCCGGTTTGCAATGTGAAATTTGAGTCTATTCCACATTCATATCCCCAACTTCCATTCCCAATTGCCGGCGCTCTATCTGTCCAGTTCTTGAATTCTCCTGTTTTCTGAATTGAGTCAGTCTTGTATGCCGTTGTTGGAACATCGGTGTAGCCTTCATTGATCTGTTTTGTTATTCCCTTATATTCCATGCTTATAGAATATAATTTCCCACCTGATGAAGAACCAGCATCAGAGTATAGGCTCATCTCGAATTTTAGAGGAAGACTGCTTATTTCCGACATATAAAAATGAAACGAATATTGATACTGATACTCATATCCTAGAATCGGGTTTGGTATTTGATATGAGGTTTCTATTTCGAGTAAAACAGTCTGTTCCCCGTCTATTTTCCCACCATTTTCCACTTTCCAGTTGAATTCTATTCCACCTTCATTAACTGTTCCGGTATCTCCTTCTCTAAGTGTTTTACCGATATACGCGTTTCCATGGGGCAACAATCCGGTACTACTGTCACGCGGTACCCAGTCAGTTGCACTTTGCCAGTACCAGTGGTCCCCAATCCCTGTAGCTGAGTAGGATGCGTTCGATTCAATTTCGGACCTTATGATTTCCAAGGATGCAATGTCCACGAATTGGTGTTGAAAAATCATTATTTGGCCATTTCTGAGTTCAGCCGGATTCTCACCTTCTTCAGTGATCGTACCATCAATTTTATCCAGTCTTTGTTCCAAATACTTCTTGAATACGCTACGCATATCGCCGTAACCATCCATAGCTTGTGTACTAG
>DQOP01000101.1 GCA_015658585.1 Candidatus Poseidoniales archaeon
AATCAAAAGCAGAGATATTTCATCGGTTAAATCCGCTATTTATTTTGATAGCCGGATTATTACTATACCTTGAAGATATGATAGAGCCTGGTTTGGTTAGGGAAACAGAATCTAAATTGTATGTAAGAGAGTTAGCATATCTTTTTTTACTATTCAGTTTCAAGGATGCACATCGCTTGATATTTGATACACTTTCTCGTTTTACGGAGGGGGTAACTCAGAACAAGTACTTCCAAAATCTCAAAGAGAAGACCCTAACGAACGTGAAGCCGTATCCTTTGCTTTTTGGTATAATCTTGTTCAAATATGTTCCTTTTGATCAGATCAAGATGCTTGGTCTTTTCTTCATGTTATATTCGATTAATCAGATATCTGATTTCGTCTCAAATGGTGTCGAACGTTTGCAACGTACTTTCTGGAATGCTATAATGCCACCTTCTAAGGCACAGTATGGACGTTCCAGTGAACGTGGTTCATGGATTACTTTTGTATTTTTCTTGGTAATCTTGATGTACATTGCCTGGTGGTTACCGAGTGTTACAAATTTCACGAAAGCAATGCAAATATCTAGGATAATAGTCTTAGTTTGTGCATTCTCAATTCTAGCAATCTCCTTGAATTTACATACTGGAATAACCGGAATGACTAATTTCGGGGTTATTTTCTTTGCAGGGATTGGAGCCATAACCCTTGGTATCCTAACAGTCCCAGAAGATAGGCCAGGGGGGCATGGGTGGTCTCCTTTCTTTGGACTTATTGCCGCAGTCCTAGTATCAGGAGTTGCAGGATGGCTACTTGCTTACCCAACGGCACGCCTGCGGATGGATTACTTCGCAATCGTGACGATCTCTTTAGGTGAGATTCTGCGAATTTCGATGAGAGCGGAACCACTTCTCAGAGCAGGTACTGGAACAACTGCTATAGGAATTCAGCTGTACAAATTGCCTTTACATGACTGGTGGGAATCAACGATGGACAAATCGGTTGGAGAGTGGTTTAATTTAACCGGTACTGGAGCTGAAGTCCAAGATGCACCGTACACCGTTTTGCTTGCTGCAATCGCTCTGATCTCACTTTTCCTAATCTGGACACTTGTCGATATGATGCTGTCTTCTCCGTGGGGAAGAATATTGCGCGCCATAAGAGAGGATGAAGAGGTCACAATGCATCATGGGCATGATGTCTTCCGTCACAAAGCAACGAGTCTGGCTATTGGTGCGGCGATTGCAGGTTTTGGTGGAGCCCTCTGGGCCTGGCTGAATATGAGTATATTGGATGACTTTATCAATCCGGTAAAATCAACATTCCTTATCTGGGCCGCTTTTATCGTCGGTGGAAGGGCCAACAACCGTGGGATGATCATTGGCGCTTTTATCATAGTTTTGACTGAATTTGTGTTCAATCTGATGGTTGTTGCCCGAGGCGATATAGATAGTATCTTCCATGAGGGCGTTGCTGGAATTGATGAATTCTTCGCCTGGCTCATATTGGATGTACTTGGCACGGTCAGCAGTGATCTTTCAATAATAGAGCCGTTCGGTTCCTTAGAACCCGAAAGATTGGAAATGCAATTGGTATATCTTAAACTGGTTATGATTGGCTTGGTCATAGTTGTCAGTTTATTGCTTTCCGAAAGAGGATTGTTGCCCGAAGTTCCCAAAAGACCTGATGACCCAAGGCCAAACCCTGAGCAGCCTAGTTTCGAAAGGAGGACAGAATAATGCCTTCAGTCCTCAAGGTTAAGGACCTGACCAAGGATTTTGGAGGTCTACGGGCCGTTGACAACGTATCCTTTGAGGTCAGCAAAGGCGAATTCGTTGGTCTGATAGGCCCTAATGGTTGCGGGAAAACTACAACTTTCAATTGTATATCAGGTCTTCTTGATCCTAGTGAAGGCGATATTGAGATATTCGAGCAGAATGCTATAGTTCTAAGACCCGATGAGATTCAGGGTTTGGGCTTGACCCGTACTTTCCAGCATACCAGGCTTTGGAGAGAGATGACAGCAATCGAGAACCTTTTGGTACCTCCCAGAAATCAGTTTGGAGACAACCCATTCTATGGTATTCTCTCATATTTCTTTAGAGAGGAGGAGAATGCAAGAGTTGCTAGGGCTTACGATACGCTTGCTGAATTGGAGATTACCCATATGGCCCATAATCTTACTAGTGAGTTGTCTGGAGGTCAGAGTAAGCTTGTAGACATTGGAAGGGCCTTCATGGGAGAACCTGAACTATTGCTGCTTGACGAACCTGTTGCAGGAGTGGCGGGCCCATTGGCCGATAAGATATTCAACAATCTGCGTCGAGCAGTAACTGAAAAGCAAATTTCAGTGTTAGTGATAGAACACAATATGGACTTCATTCTTCGGAGAGGTGTTGATCGCATAATAGTGATGGATCAAGGAGAGATACTGATGCAAGGTACACCAGACGAGGTCAAGGATAGTAAAGAAGTGATTGAGGCCTATCTGGGAGGTGCCGCATGACCCGAGTATTGGAGGTATCCGGTCTTGAGGGAGGCTACGACAAGGTCCAGATCATGAATGGTCTGGATCTTTATGTTGATGAAGGAGAGTTTGTGACAGTAATAGGTCCTAATGGATGTGGGAAATCCACCTTTATCAAGATTATTTTTGGTATTGCCACGTACTACAGAGGAAGCGTGAAGCATAAGGGACATGAAGTCTCGGGATGGCGTACAGATGCTCTGGTAAATCGAGGAATAGCTTACGTTCCCCAAGTTGACAATGTTTTCCCTAGCCTGTCTGTTAGAGAGAATCTAGAGATGGGTGGCATTCATCTTCCTACTCCAATTCTTGAAGACCGTATTGATCGTTCCCTGGAGATGTTCGAGGATTTGAGACCCCGAATGAATGATGTTGCGGCTTCGTTGTCAGGAGGCCAAAGACAGATGTTAGCAATTAGCCGGGCACTGATCAATGATCCCGAATTCCTGTTGCTTGATGAGCCCACGGCTGCGCTTAGCCCTCTCTATCAACAACAGATAATAGAGCGGATTGATGCCCTTAGAGGAAAAGGGATAACAGTTCTGATTGTCGAGCAAAACGCCAGATTATCATTGTCTCGCTCAGATAGAGGGTATATCTTTTCTAATGGGAAAGTGGTCCATACTGCACCAGCCAGTGAAATACTGGTTGATCCCCAGATCAATGAATATTTCTTGGGTACCAAAAAAGACTAATAGCTGTAATTATGGAACAACCTAGTGGCAGAAAATTGGCAATCACCAATCTGATGATGTTGTCGGTTGCTCTGTTCTGGGGAGTTGCCTGGCCTGTAGGCCGTATTTTGGCGGTTGATTTGGTTGATTATCCTTTTTCTGTGATGTTTCTGAGGTATAGTTTTGCCATTCCAGTTCTATTTGTATGGATGTGGTATAGGGAGGGAAATACAATACCTAAACAAGAGGATTGGAAACCACTATTCCTGATGGCTTTCACTTCGGTTTTTCTATATCAGATAGGGTATATGTTCGGAATGCAGAGAACAGCTGCATCTGATGCTTCCCTGATCATCGGCTTCAATCCGGTCTTCGTCGCCATACTGTCTATTTGGTTTCTTTCCCACCGTATGAATTCGGGAGGAATATTGGGGATATGTCTCAGTTTCTCCGGAATTCTTCTAATCTTCTTGGCCTCACCTAACGTCCAGATTCCATTTAATGAGCGAATTACAGGTAATGGCATGATAATGTTTGGTGCATTTGTCTACGCCATCTATGTCATTTCCATGAGGCGCTATGTCCTTGAAAGAGGTGACAATCAACTTAGTTCCCTTGCCTTGATTGCCTGGGTCTCTTTGATTGGTTGGCTTTTTTTCATTCCTCTGGTCATTTATGAAGCACCTTGGGACCGAACCTGGACTAATGATGAATGGTTCTTGATAGTCTATCTGGGTGTACTTTCTACGGCCGTTGCTTACGTTTTCTTTGCAATCGGTATTGATGTGATAGGGGCGAATCGGGCATCCAGTTTTGTCAATATAGTTCCTGTTTTTGGGATTCTATCCAGTTGGCTTTTGTTAGGTGAAAAATTGGGTTGGATCCAACTAGTCAGTTTTATTCTGATTTATTTTGGTGTCAGGATGGTCAATGCACAACCTCCAGAGGGTATGA
>DQOP01000055.1 GCA_015658585.1 Candidatus Poseidoniales archaeon
GACCTGCAAATTCATCTTTCATATCATGGGACCTCAGAACATGACATACGTCCTGGCAAAGAAAACACTCAATACATTTTCTAAATTCTTGAACTCTGTCCACCTCAGCCTGGAACATTATCGGATCTCCAGTTCCTTCGGTGTGTTGATAAGGTGTTATCTGCTTGTTAACTTCATAATTCCACGAGACATCAGTAACCAGATCCTTGATCAGAGGGAATGTTTTCATGGGTTGGACCGTCAGAGTCTGATCCTCAGGGTAATCTGACAATCTGGTCATGCAAGTCAATTTTGGTTCTCCATTAACTTCGGCAGAACAGGAACCACACTTTCCAGCTTTGCAATTCCATCTTATAGCCAGATCCGGAGCTTCGGTAGCTTGGATAAGAAGGATCGCGTCCAAGACCACCATTCCGGGTTCGACTTCGATCACAAACTCATCTAGTCTAAGGTTGTCCAGCTCCCCTCTCTGCAATCTTATTTTTCTTTTCATACAACCTCTTTTAGAACATAGTCATTGAGTTCAGTTGGCATCTTAAGTAGTGGAGATCTAACCACAGACATCCCACCAGGACCAGGCCGTACAATCATGTTCACTTTACCCAATTCATCATCGTAATCCGGATAATCAAGACGTGTATGGGCTCCCCGACTCTCGGTCCTTTCTAATGCAGCTCTTGAAAGAGCTAGAGAGGTTATGATCATATTGTGCAGATCGAGACAGAGATGCCATCCAGGATTGTATTTCCTTTCTCCCTTAGCATGCATTTTTGGAAGTCTCTTTTCAAGTTCCTCTAACTTGCGTATCCCTTTCTCAAGTTCTTCTCCAGTTCTTACAATACCTGCATGAGATTCCATTATTTCTTGAAGTTCCTGATGAATTTGGTAGGGATTCTCATCACCATCTTCAAATGGTTCCAATGTATTTTCTATACTTTTCTTAATTTCTTCTCCATGAGGTGAAACTTTGGAATTCTCCTGCGCAAAGTTAGCAGCACATTGTCCCGCGATTTTACCAAAGACCAGAAGGTCAGAAAGAGAATTTCCCCCAAGTCTGTTAGCTCCATGCATTCCTGCTGCCGCTTCTCCAGCGGCATATAGTCCTGGAACGGTAGATGCAGCTGTATTGGCCTCGACCTTGATCCCACCCATCATGTAATGGGTTGTTGGACCGACCTCCATTGGTTCTTTGGTTATATCTAAAGTAGCCAATTCTTTGAATTGGTGATACATCGAAGGCAATTTCCGTCTGATATAGTCAGGAGATTGTCTAGATGCAATATCTAGGAATACCCCGCCATGGGGCGAGCCTCTTCCCTCATTTACTTCAGTCATTATGGCTCTTGCTACAACATCTCTGGTAAGCAGTTCAGGCGGCCTCATGGCACCTTCCTCACCCTTAAGCCAGGAATTAGCTTCCTCCTCAGACTTAGCAGTTTCAGCGGCGAAGACATCTGGTATGTAGTTGAACATGAATCGTTCACCTTCACTATTAACAAGGATTCCACCATCCCCCCTGACTCCCTCTGTAACAAGTGTACCTCTCACACTAGGTGGCCATACCATTCCCGTTGGGTGGAATTGAACAAATTCCATGTCGATTAGATCTGCTCCGGCCAAGTAGGCTAGTGCATGCCCATCACCAGTATATTCCCAAGAATTTGATGTTACCCTATAGGCTTTACCAATTCCACCTGTTGCCAGAATGATGGCCCCTGCTTCAAATACAACTAATTTCCCTGAGGAACGGTAATAGGCTAATGCTCCCACAGTTCTGTTGCCGGATTTCAGGATGTCACTGACTGTGCATTCCATAAAGACTTCAATGTTTTCCATGTGAACGGCGTGATCCTGCAAGGTCCTGATTATCTCCAGGCCTGTGCGGTCTCCTACATGCGCTAATCTGGGGTATCTATGTCCTCCAAAATTTCGTTGGCTGATTTTCCCCTCTTCGGTCCGATCAAAGACCGCTCCCCACCTTTCTAGTTCACGAACTCTATCTGGAGCCTTTTCAGCATGAATCTTGGCCATTTCCCAATTGGCCAGATTCTTACTTCCCCGAATGGTATCCCTGAAGTGGATTTTCCAGTTGTCTCTTTCGTCCACATTACCTAGGGCTGCAGCCACTCCACCCTCAGCCATGACTGTATGGGCCTTTCCAAGTAGGGATTTGGAGACCAATGCAACCTTGGCGCCATATTCAGATGCTGCAATCGCTGCCCTTAATCCGGCTCCACCTGCACCAACGACCAATACATCACATTCTCTTGTCTCAAAGTCTTCGGTCAAAATGTCCACAACACCTGTTCTAGTCCCCATTCAATGCAAATAACTCTGATATAGAAATCAGTAAAGCAGACCCAGAAGAGGGAAAACCATGCCCACTTCATGTGCTGTTTGTTCAAGCAACTAACACAGCCAAAGGCTTTCTGTTGGACTTTAGGTTTCTTGACTATCCTGTCAGCATAACCACCTATCAGGTGCCTTAGGGAATGACATCCGAATGTATATCCTCCAAGTAGTATGGCGTTGAGTGTCAATACGATGGTACCAATTCCAATACCGAAATCGCCTTTGAAAGGCCTACCATCAAACCACATGGATAGCCAAGCATCATAACTTAGGATGAAAATGAATATTATTGCAAAGTATAGCAGGTACCTATGAAGATTCTGTAATATCAAGGGCATGGAATTCTCACCCCAATAACTGTTCCTCGGTTCACCTACTGCACAGGCTGGTGGGTCAGCCCAGAATGCCTTGTAGTAACTCCCTCGGTAATAGTAACAGGTAACCCTGAAACCTGCAGGGGCCCACAAGATCAGAAATGCCGGTGACCAGGGCACTGTAAAGCCAAGTATTTCTTCTGGCCAGAAGGTCGGTTTCCCACCGAACCATGCGTGTCCAGTTTCACCAAATAATTCTGGAGAATATAGTGGTGACAGGTAACTTGCTCCTTCTGCATCATAGTAATAATTGGTACCTTGAAAGGCTGCCCAGGTCATGTAGACAATTGCAGTTCCCAGACCCATGAATACGGCCAGTGGTTGTA
>DQOP01000144.1 GCA_015658585.1 Candidatus Poseidoniales archaeon
GACGTGCAACCTATCCATCAATACACAAGTGCACTTTCGGGTTTATAAAATAAATTATGATTCGACTATCCCATCTTAAGAGTTGAAGGGACACCTACTGGGAGGCTCTCCAGGTAATCCAGATCTCCGTAGAGAGCAGGGCCTTCCGTCAGTGTTCCAATAATAGCTTCCTCAAATCCGGCTGCATTGTGGGCAAGGGCAATCCACGGCCGTCCTTCGTCATCAATCTCGACATCAATGAAATCACCGAAACCACCGCAGCGTACACCACCACAGTCCGATGTAACGTCAAGCGGATCGTCTGGATGATTAACTGCTACACTTGTGATTAGAGGATTTTCAGCAAATGCATCAGTCATAATTGCCATATAACCTGACCAGCCACTGTTCGAAGCATTGGTTGCCACATCATTAACTTCTCCAATATAACCGATAACAACACGACCCTCAGAACCTGCAAAAATAGTAGGGAAACCGGTCTCTGTCACGCCAGGAGCCGCAATCATCATCGGTTCACTCCAGGTATCTCCTTGATCTCTGGAGTAGGCATACCAGGGCATCAAACCATCACTGATCCAAGCCGCGTAGAGGTTCCCTTCATCATCCACTGCAGTAGCGACCTCATGAGCGTGCTGAAGAGCTGGGTGCATCCCTATCTCTGTTGTGATAGTATGCTCGGTCCAGTCAAGTCCACCATTAGTACTACGATAAACTGCAGGACCATCGCAGGAAGGGTTGCCCCGGTATACTGTCCCGTCAATGCTCCCTGCAACATGGGCATGAAGGCCGGAACACTGCGAGGTACCAATAGGATAGCCTGGTCTCTGAGCATCCCATATATGTCCACCATCCAGAGAGCGCGAACATTGAGGCCCAGCTCCAGAGGACCCTGTATTGATGCAATAGACATAGACTACCTCCCCTGAAATTGCATTAGGATGCGGCATCGAGGCAATGCTCTGATGATCCTGGGGGACAGCATAACCATGCGTCGGAAAGGGAGTGCTCCATGTATCACCGTCATCATCTGAATACTCAACGTTGATTACTGCAAGAGCGTGCATGTCGAATTTGACCAGTCTGTCCGTGAACTTGTCAACATATATGTAAGGATCATTGGAATTCGGTGTCTGTCCTGTACCTCCATCATCTCCACCCAAAAAGGGACCCACATCCTCCCATGACTGCCCTTGATCTAGCGAGCGAATTATGTGTGTACCCTGGCCTGCCCCATTCCAATTGGTGAAGAATATTGCTCCGGAACCAGTAACCCCTATGGTTGGTTCGAATGTGTCAAAGCCAGTACCATAATAGGTTGCATTGGTAAAATATGGAATATTATCGCCTGTCAGGTCAGCAGTAATATTAGCATCCAGAACTGCTGATTGGTTGGTTGCATCTACGGCCCATGGTTTAGCTATAGTTCCGGGATAGTGGTACCAAGTAGTGTTTGGTTGGGGACGCCCAAAATCAAATATTGTTGGCTCTTCAATAATAACTCTATTGTCTTCAGGCTCAAGGCATCCGCCAAGTGCTGGAGTAACCAGAAAGGCTATGACTAAAGACAGAAATTTCTGCATTGGTATTTGATATTCCATCGCTTTATTTAGGTTTGTTCAAGAGAACTATACGATTTGTATTAGTTCCTATCTTCATATTATCGACACCCCATATATTCGAAGTCTTGGTGAAATCCTGTGAATTGACCATGATTCCAGCACAACCAAAGCCAGATTCAAGACCTAAAGGTACCACATATTCATCCAATTTTATCTTACCGTTGTTTACTTCTCCAACCTCGAAGGCAACCCAGCCTCCAGGTACAGTAATGCGATAAAGCTCATCGAAAACATTGCCTATCATATCCGACCAGGATTCGACTGTTCGGCACAATGCTATTTTCCTTTCAACCACGGAAACATCGATAGAATTGAACCAGCATCTTAACCAATTATCATCTGCATATCTTACTATATTCAGGAAGGGAGGTGAGGTAACCGTAAGATCAACTGATTCGTTAGGAATATGAGGGGTAGTTCGTGAATCCCGACTGGAAAAAATAGCCGATGATCCTATCTCCCTTAATTGTTTTATCATTTCCGGATTCAGATTACGCTGAAGGCTCTTTGATTTCTTCAGTATTATTTCTTTGGTATTTTTGTAGGCGGGAGTTATACCTAGCCTTTTATTGATAGTAATCTGGCTTTTCTGACTGGCAGCCTGATTAGGCGGTAATGTATATCCTGAGAAAAATCCGGCTGAATGACCCGTCAATCTATTAGTGGCAACCATCCTGATCCAATTGTCCACATGGCTGGAATTATTCAGTTGTTTTCCTAAAGAAACGATTTCGGATTCCGTATCTTTATGATAAAACATTGACAAATCGATATCTGCTCTGGACTCCACAGTCTGGATTTCATCCAGACGCTCATCTATCTGGTCCAAAGTTGGAACATTGAGTCGAGGTTCAGTAAGTAACTGGCTCAGTCGATTAACA
>DQOP01000028.1 GCA_015658585.1 Candidatus Poseidoniales archaeon
ATAGAAGGAGTAGTAGATCAAATAACAGAATATGGAGCTTTCATCAGATTTGGACCATTAGATGGACTTCTACACGTATCACAGGTACAGGATGACCACATAAACACGGATGTAGGGAATCAGAGACTAATTGGTAAGGAGACAAAGAGAGAACTTCGAGTCGGGGACAAAGTTAGGGCCCGAGTAGTAACCATCTCACTTAACGAGGTCTCCCCACGCGAATCCAAGATTGGTTTGACCATGAGACAACCCGGATTGGGGAAACATGAATGGATAGAAGAGGATCGAAACAAGGCAGCAGCTGGCGGTGAATAATGAGTGATTTCGCTTGCAAGGAATGTCATTTGATATTGGATGAGAAGACATGTCCCAGATGCCCTGAAGCCGAAGTATCAAGGGAATGGCAGGGATACATCGAGATACTCAACCCTGAAAGTTCAGATATAGCCAAAGAAATGGGCATACTAACTCCTGGTCGCTATGCCTTGCGTGTACGCTAAATGTACAAGCTAAGGCCTGAAATGGCTCAAGAATTGAAAGATACGACTAGCAGAATTTACAAAAATGCGCCTGCTGGACTGAATGCTGAATATATTATAACTGTAGGTGACATTTGTACAATAAAGATCAACGAACAAGTAAGAATGCCCGATCTCAGTATAATCGATTTCAAGACCAAAAGGGACAGCCCTTTATCCTCGGAACAAAGGAGTATAATGGACCAAATTGGAGAGAAAATCGTTAATGTCAATAATAATGCCGGAACTATTTCAGATGAATTATGGAACGCTATTGAGGCTGCAATTTCAGATAATGTAAAAACAAGAATCGTTGTTGAAGGAGAAGAGGATCTAGCAACTTTGGCAGCAATAAGTCTAGCAAACTTGGGAGCGAAGGTAATTTATGGGATGCCCGACAAAGGTATGGTAGTAGTTGATGTAAATCAACGTTCTAAAAAGAGGGCAAATAGCTTCTTGGAACGCATGCTGGTGAAATAAATGGAATTGGAAATAGCAGAAAAGAATGACAACCCACTCCTGCACAGACAGGAGGTCCGGATAGTCATTAGACACGAAAATAAAGGGACCCCTAGGAGAAAGGAAGTTATTCAGAGTTTATCTGAACAACTTAAAGCCAAGAAGGACCTGATTGTTATAGACCACCTGAAAAATAAGTACGGTAAAACGGAGACACGGGGATATGCCAAGATCTATGCAAATGTTGAGGCCCTGAATAGAATAGAAACAAAACCTTCCATAGCCAGACAAAAGCCTTCCGAGAAAAAACCGCCAAAAGCTGAAAAGACCAAGAAAGAAGAAAAAAACCAAAAAGAAACCAAACCTGTTGAAGAAGCACCCCCAGAGGGAACTACTGAAGAAAAGACTCCGGTTGAAGAGGAAAAGTCTGAATAATGGGTAAAATCGAACAATATGAAATATCCGATGGTAAACTGAAAAGGAAGAGAGATTTCTGTCCAGAATGTGGACCTGGAGTCTTCCTAGCTGAGCACAACAACCGTTCCTCGTGTGGTAAATGCGGATACACGAAGATGAAAGAATAACTCTAGGATCCTAAAATAGAGCGTAAATCGTCCTGTAATATCCATATTATCAAGATAACACCCAAGAAGAGCATGCCTTGTGAGATTATCGCTACTATTATGAACAAACGCTCACGCTTTTTTGAGTCGTCAAACTGTTCTTGTAGCCATTCAAACGGAGATCTGAGCATTAGGCCTTTATGCGTTTCAGCCTGAAAATATTTTCCCTTTCCAATTCTTCCAGACGTAAAGTAATGTAGGCAGCAACTTCTTCGAGCTGAGGTATGACCTTGAATTCCAGGGCATTGACCCTGCGCTTGGTAGATTCGATCGCATCTAAAAGTTTTTTCATGGTAGTCTCTAGTTCCGCAGCCTCCAGAACCTTTTCTGCCAGTTTCTCAAAAGCATGTACCGACTCATCAATTCGAACCGATGTGCCAATCAGACCATACCCTCGTTCTTCGACAGATTTTTGTATAGTAGAAACTTTGATCTTGGGAACCACAACCCCCATTATATTATACTCACTTAATTCAACTTGAGGAGGTGTGCGAACACAATTCGCTGCCGACCTAAGGGCGCTCTTACCGTCAGCTACCATCGCCACAGCCAACTTTTTGTCTGCAACTATGTAAAGTTCAACTAATTGAGAACGCATGTCCTTGACTTTAGGAAGAAGCTCGAAAAATTCGATAATCAGACCATCGCGTTTCATTTTAAGCAACTTATGTCCACTTATAGAGAGTTTGATACGCCTCCGGGTGGCTATAAGTTCTGAGCGTGTGGGTTTAACGTCTCCTATACTCATTTTTTGTTTTTATCGCGGTAAGCTGGGTGATATTGACTCATTATTTTCTTATCAATCCTAGTAAGAGCTGACTCAGGCAAGGCACTTATCATATCCCAACCAAGTTCAAGGGTGTCATCCCCTATATGCCTGTCAATCTCACGGCCCTGTCTAACAAAACGATCCTCAAAGTCGTCACTAAATTCCAATAGCCTCTGATCTCTTTCAGAAAGAGCTTCTTTACCAACAATTGCAACCAGACCTCTTAGGTCCACACCCTCTGCATAGGCTGCATAAAGCTGGTCACTCAATTGTTTATGATCTTCCCTAGTCTGGCCCTCTCCAATACCTGCATTCATCAAACGTGACAATGAAGGTAAGACAAAGATGGGAGGATAGATTCCCTTCCGGTGTAATTCTCTTGAAACCACAATCTGTCCTTCCGTAATATAACCTGTCAGATCTGGAATCGGATGTGTAATATCATCACCAGGCATCGTCAAAATAGGTACCTGTGTCACAGAACCGGCCTTTCCCTTGATTAAACCAGCTCTTTCGTAATTCTGGGCAAGATCGGTGTACATGTAACCTGGATAACCACGCCTACCTGGAACTTCTTCACGAGCCGCTCCAATCTGTCGCAGAGCCTCACAATAATTTGTCATATCTGTTAGAATAACAAGAATATCGTATCCATGCTCAAATGCAAGGTATTCTGCCGCGGTCAAAGCTATACGGGGTGTGATTAATCGCTCTACGGCAGGGTCACTCGCTAGATTCATAAATACGACCGCTCGTGAAAGAGCACCAGTACGCTCAAAATCCGACATGAAATAGTGTGCTTCTTCATTAGTTATCCCCATTCCTGCAAAGACAACCGCAAACTCACGATCGCTTCCCAATGTCTTAGCCTGTCTTGCAATTTGTAATGCAATGTCATTATGAGGTAGTCCTGAACCTGAGAAAATAGGCAACTTCTGACCCATAACCAGAGTGTTCAAACCATCTATAGTCGATATCCCAGTCTGAATGAATTCATGTGGAGAAGCTCTAGAGTAAGGATTGATAGCCGCACCAATAATCTCGCTTCTTTTTTCTGGGACAATTGGTGCACCACCATCTATCGGCTCTCCAGCCCCATTAAAGATACGTCCAAGCATGTCTTTTGAAACCGAGAGTTTGATTGTTTCACCCAGAAACTTTACGCCAGACGCTCGATCAATACCTGATGTACCCTCAAAGACCTGTACCACAACTATATCTTTTGAAGTGTCAAGTACTTGTCCTCTCTTGGTTGAACCGTCGGGCATTGCGATCTGTACCAATTCACCATATCCTACTGGTTCCGTCTTCTCAACAAAGACCAAAGGCCCAGCAATCTCCCTTATTGTTTTGTACTCTTTTTGCATTTTAGTCCTCCTTTAATCCGGATATTTCATTTTTGATTCGCTTTCTCAACTTTGGTAACAAATCAATGAAATTCTCTTCAAACTTAGAACGGCCGAGTTCTTCCAATACTGGAATACCCGTTAGATTGGGAACAGAAATCCCTGATGCAAGGGCAGCCTCAGCTAATTCTTTGTAATACAATATCACATCCAGAAACTCAGCTTGAACATTAAGCTTGCAGTAAGTGTCTACATCGTGGAAAGCATTTTGCTGTAAGTAGAATTCTCTTAACAACCGAGCCACTTCCAACGTAAGCTGTTGATCCTCGGGAAGAGCATCGGAACCAACCAATTGTACGATTTCCTGAAGTTCAGACTCTTCCTGTAATATGGCCATTGTGGTTGCAATATTATCACTCCATTTTTCGGATGCGTTTTCGCTATACCAGTCACCTAAGACCCGATTGTATAGTGAATAACTTGTTAACCAGTTAATAGCCGGAAAGTGTCTCTTTTGCGCCAACTTGGAATCCAGAGCCCAGAATACCTTGACGATTCGCAGGGTATTCTGCGTAACCGGTTCCGAGAAATCCCCACCTGCAGGTGAAACTGCACCAATTACTGTTACAGAACCATCATCTCCGGCCATGGTCTCAACTCTACCGGCTCTCTCATAGAACTCAGAAAGTCGGGAAGCCAGATATGCAGGATATCCTTCTTCACCAGGCATTTCTTCAAGTCTCGAGGAAATTTCACGCATAGCCTCGGCCCATCTTGATGTTGAATCTGCCATCAGAGAAACATCATATCCTTGATCACGGTAATATTCAGCCAGAGTGATGCCGGTGTAAACCGAAGCCTCTCTAGCTGCCACAGGCATGTTTGAAGTATTCGCGATCAGAACCGTCCGGTCCATCAAAGGCCCACCAGTCTTGGGGTCTTTCAGATGGGGGAATTCAGTTAGAACTTCCGTCATCTCATTACCTCTCTCACCACATCCTACATAGACCACAATCTGTGCATCTGACCACTTCGCCAGAGTCTGCTGGATAACTGTCTTGCCAGTACCAAAACCGCCGGGAATTGCTGCCGTACCTCCTTTAGCTATTGGAAATAGGCTATCCAAAATTCTAGTTCCTGTAACTAACGGTATATCTGGTGGATGTTTTCTAGAAAATGGTCGTGGTTCACGAACCGGCCATTTATGCATTAATTGCAATTCAGTTCCATCTTCAAGCGTACCTATTACCTCATCAACAGTGTATTTTCCTTTCTTTATGCTCTTGATCTTCCCACTCACTTTGGGAGGGACCAATATTTTGTGTACTATAGTTGGAGTCTCCTGAACCGTTCCCAGGATATCTCCTCCATTGACTTCATCACCAGCCTTAGCAGTGGCCTTGAAATCCCATTTTACGGTGTGGTCAAGACCAGGTGCTGTAACACCTCTGAGAATATAATCACCCATACTGTCTCGCAGGACTGGCAAAGGTCTCTGAATTCCATCATAAATTGATCTGAGAAGACCAGGCCCTAACTCTACTGAGAGTGACTCACCTGTGTTTTCAACAGGTTCACCGGGCCTTATACCTGATGTATCCTCATACACCTGAATTGTGGATTTGTCCCCTTCCAGACGTATGACTTCACCCATCAACTTCTCGTGGCCCACTAGTACCACATCATACATTCGAGGGGAAATTCCCTCGGCAGTCACAACCGGGCCGGAAACCCGAAATATTTCACCTTTTGCTTTTACTTCCATAAATCAACTCCTACTGCTGTTCTTATTCGCTCTCTCAAGGTGTCATCAACTTCTGAACCGATGGCAATTACTGTAGGATGTACACTATTACTCAGTTTAGCCTGAGTTTTGTCCTCCAGTTCCTGCCATTCGGTGTCATGAATCACTAAAACACCTATCTCTTTATCCTTCAAAGCCAGATTAACGGCCTTTTCAGAAGTAGTCTCATCGTCTACACTAAACCACTTGTGAACTCCCACAAGACGGAATCCCGTAGTAAACATATCCCTACCAATCACCCCTATCTCCATTATACCACCATTATCTCCTCAATCTGTTCGTTAGATAACCCCAGATCCTTGCCACGAACAATTGTTCTCAGATTTCTAACTTCTTTCTCCTTCCTAAGTAAATAATCCAGAATCGGCAGAATAGATAGCGGATACAAATAGGAATAACGCCTAGATGCCGTAGACACATGATTTTCCATGGCCTGTATCGCTTTGTTCAAACCATTGTCTTCGAAATCCTCCAAAATCGGTTGCAGAAACTCCTGATAGGCAGTTCCTTCAATCACTGGTAAAATATCGGCCACACTATTTGTTGCCCCCAATAAGGACTCATCAATATTACCTCCTGAGATTATCAATTCTCCATGACCACCCACGCCACGGTGTCTCAATCTCATAATTGTCTTCAAATTAGCAACATCAATCTGAATCTGAACGAATCCTCGGTAAACTCTGTCTGCCGCTCCACTGGAAGGGAGGTTAGCGACTAGATCCTGATAATATTCCTTGTCAAGTGCATCTTCAAGAGGCTGAAGGCTATCTGTCTTCCTTTTTTCCAGAGCCTCCTGGAGAACTTCATAATACTGTGTTCCCTCTAATTGTTCTACTGCGGCCTCAACACTCTCTGATGATGCAAGTCGTGTGTAAACTTCACGCTCACGCTCAGTCATAGGCGAGACTTGTCGTAGCAACTCTTCTGAAGATACACCATCAAAGATTCCACGCAGTAATACTTTGATACCACGGACGTGATAACGTTCTGCATAAGCTCCAACACTCTTTCTTAGCTCTCCAGTACAAAAACCAATCACTTCACCAATAGCAGTTGAACGATTATCCAACAAAGCTCTTTCAAGCAAATCAGCTCCTCGTAAAGAAGCACCATATTTGTCAATCTCACGCCTGTATTCTAAATCCTGAATATATCGTGCAATCTCCGAGAATTCCATGTTCAAGAGTTGGTTGTAACTTTCAGGGCCAAGTAAACGCGAACGTCGTGCCCTTACCCTAGTTGCAGCGTAGGCGTAGTTACTCATTTACCGAAAAGATCCCCACTGACTACTGAAAGATTATCCTGCCAAACCTTCTCTACCAAAGTACTAAATCTGAAATCCAGGCGATAGTCCTTGGTCTCAACAATAAAACCAGGTACACTTATGGAAGTTCCCATTTTTGTTGATGTTAACTTACCGACCAAGGCTGCGTCCTCTTTGCGACAGTGCAGTGTACCATCTTTAGGCAGATCGGATACTAGTTTCTTGTATACTTTTTCAAGATCAGATTTTCCTAGTTTGCCAAGTTTAGTGTGAACTTTCTGTCTAGTCTCTTCCAACGCTCGGCGTTGGGTCTCTAGTCTGTTACGTTTCACCTCCAACTCGGCTGCCGGGATTTCCTGTTGTTCCAATTGTTCTATCTGCCGTTTGGTCTCATTTGCTATCTCCTCAGCAATTGCCTTGCCTTTCTCGCGAGCCTCAGATAGTCTGGATTCCACCTCAGAATTTGTGGCTTTGCGTATATCCTCTACCTGTTTCTGGCCAGCTTTTTCAACCTGACTCAGAATTTCCTGAAGCGCCATCTCAGTTGCCTAAGTCAGGTAGCTTTCCCATAATCTGGTTCGCGATAACAAAACCAAGGATGACGACGGTCTCAGGTATAGCAATAAAGATCAAACTGTTAGCAAAGTTGCTTCGATCTTCAGCTACTGCACCTACTGCAGCCGCTCCTGTGTGGGATTGAGCTATGCCCGTACCAACTCCTGCTAAACCAATAGCAAGACCGGCTCCAATGGCCATATAGCCATAGGCTGTGTTCCTAGCTGCTTCCACTGTGTTCTCATTGTCTGCGTCATGACTAGTTGCAGATACTGCTGGCAAGGCTAGCAAAGCTACAAAGAGTGTTGCTGCCAAAACGTATAGATTTGTTTTTCTGTTCATGCTGTTGTCTCCGTTTCGTGTGTGTATTTTCGGGTGTACCCGAAAGGAGTGTAATCTGTTCCCCCTCCAACAAAGAATTTGGGGAAACATTCGACGTATTGAAGACGCAAGGAGTTTATTCCTGAACCAATCAGGCCCAGGGTGAAAACCAACAATTGTCCTACCAATAGTACTAGCAAGGCTGGAATAATGCTAATACCTGAAAATCCAATATCAAAAGCCATGCCATTGAAAGCATGGGCCAAACCATAATCTGCAACTCCCAGAGCTGCAATTCGAACATAAGAAATTACCTGAACAAATACAGAAGGAACCTCAACCAAGGCTACAATACCCTCTGCAGAAACCGCCAAAGAAAGACCTACCAAAAAGGCCGCTAAACCTCCCCACAATTCAATTTCATCGGACAAGCCAAGTCGAAAACCTAATAGGGAATTTCCAAATAACCATGGAGGAATAAAGAGCAAACCACCCCAAAGTATCATAATCCATGATAATTTCTCTTGAACTGCATGTTTTAGATGATGCATATTCAGTGCATTGTAGAAACCCATAGCCAGACCCAGAGTGACATAAAACAGACCAATTCCACCTGTAGCAAGGAGGAAGAAACCAACATCTGCTGAATCTGACTTGTGGAGGACGTATTCATGATTCAGCATGGGTATCGCGAAGCCAAAGGCTTCTGCAAATAGTATAGTTCCAAAGAAGAAAGCTGAGAAACCAGCAAGACGTATTATCTTACCAAGTTGTAACAATTCATCACTGTGACCATAGTTTTTAACTAAAAGATGACCCAGCAAGAAGTAGAAGAATCCATATCCCAAGTCACCAATCATCAATCCAAAGAATAAAGGATAACCA
>DQOP01000091.1 GCA_015658585.1 Candidatus Poseidoniales archaeon
GGGATCATTGCTGAGCATAAGGCAGTAAGAGAACGTGTTGGCATCTTTGACGTGTCTCATATGGGCCAGATATTTATCAGCGGGCCAGACACAGTGGCATTTCTTTCATACGTTACAACTTGGGATATGAAACGCCAGAAAGATAATGATTGTAGATACTGCCATATTCTGGACAATGATGGAAGAATAATTGATGATATTATAGCCTATACCTTCACATCAGAAGAATATATGATCATACCCAATGCAGCAACGATTGACACAATCTTCTCATGGTTGCTTGAAAATTCTGGAGACTTCGAGGTCCATATCAAGAACTCATCTAATGATTATTTTTGTCTAGCTCTGCAGGGGCCGGAAGCACCTAGGTTGTTGGGTCAACATCTCAACACTTCAGTCAAGCCATTTCGATTGGTAAGAGAGAGAAATACGATTGTTAGTGGTACCGGATATACTGGGGAGGAAGGATGCGAAATAATCGGACCATCTGAAGAGGTGAAAGGACATTGGGAGTCCTTGGTCGACATGGGAGCCGAACCGGTAGGTCTGGGCGCTAGAGACACACTACGTCTGGAAAAAGGATATTTATTATCTGGTCAAGATTTTGATGGAACTCAAACAACTTTGGAAACTAATTATTCATGGGTTATAGACTGGGATCACGAGTATATTGGGAAGACGGCCTTGATTTCCCAAAAAGATGGAACTTACGCTAAATTGAATGGAATAATACTTGATGAACGAGGTGTCCTGAGACCCGGTCTTCCGGTCTTTTACAATGGTAATGAGATATCTAGTTTGACGAGTGGTTCCATGTCCCCTACAATCCGGAAAGGAATAGGGTTGGCCTATCTTAACCTTCCGATTAATTCAATGGTAACCGTAGAGGTACGCGGTAATCACTTAAATGGTCACGTGGTGCGGTTGCCATTCTTATGAGCTTAGTTCCAGATAACCTGAATTACACCGTGGAGCATGAGTGGCTCAAAGTCCAGGAAGACGGTCAAGCAAGGGTTGGGATTACAGATTATGCTCAGGATTCATTGTCTGATGTTGTTTTTGTTGAATTACCAGAAGTTGGCGAACAATTTACCAGAGGTGACGTTATGGCCGTCGCTGAATCCGTTAAAGCGGCCAGTGACATCTATGCACCTATTTCAGGAAAAATCGTATCAATCAATGAAAAGCTGGAGGAGTCTCCGGAATTGGTCAATGAATCACCTTATGAATTCGGCTGGATGGTTTTAATTGAACCCGAAGGTGAAGTCAATGGTTTACTGGATGCCGCATCTTATAGAGAATCAATAGATTGATCAAGCATCTGAAAGTTCCAGATAGTGAAGCTCAAGAATCCAAGGAATTCTTGGAATCCATTGATGCCTTGAACAGCGACTTCTTGCCAATAAAAAAAGAGGGCTTTGTGTTATGGCCGCTTAATTTTGCGGTTGAGGGAGAGATAGTTGAATGCCAAGGTTTAGTCACTAAGCGTTCTTCAAGAGATTACAGAAACAGATTGTCCCCTGAGATCAGGAAGCTTGCACCTAGGGCTTTCGATATATTTGGGGATATAGCGATTATACGTTTACCTGATGAACTAAGTGAATCTTCGGATTCTATTGCTCAGGCCCTTCTGGATAGCAATTCGAATATCTCCAAAGTCGCTCTGGACTTGGGGGTTGGAGGTCAGTATAGGCTTCGAAAACTGGAGTTGATTGGAGGTGAACCAGGTTTTGTCTCAGTTCACAAGGAGAACGGCCTGACGTTCAAATTGGATATATCCAGAGTCTATTTTTCTCCACGATTAGCTATGGAAAGGCAGCGTATCTCCGAATTGGTTGATTCCGGTGAAAAAATATTGGATGCCTTTGCGGGAGCGGCACCGTTCTCAGTGACTCTGGCCAGGAGAGGGTGTAGGGTTACGGCGGTCGACGCCAATCCAGATTCCGAGAAGTGGGCACATGATAATTTCCGTCTTAATCATATTCCCGTATCAGATTACAGATTCATTTGCTCCAGGATCGAGGACGCGGCCGCAGATCTGGACTATTACGATAGAATAATAATGAATAACCCTACCAAATCACTTTCTTATGTTGATCTCCTAAGTCCTTTGGTGAGGCCTGGGGGTTATATTCATCTCTACTGTATGGCCCCCAAAGATGGAAGTCTGGATGTCATGGAGAATTTTGGTTCAGAGTTTGAATGTACGAGGACACGGGAGGTCCATCCATATTCACCATCTACTTCTCTCATGGTTTTTGACATAAAGAGAGCGATTTCCAATGTCCAAAGTGGAAACCAGTAAGTTTTTATATGAGTTATTGAAAAACGGGATTTATTTTATTAAGGCCTTGTCAATGATGGTAAACCGTTTCTATTTCGGTAGTGCGGTGTTAGGACAAAACGAGAAGGTGTGCAAAAATGAATGCAAACGTATCAAAGTCAGACTCCCTATACGGGAAAATGACAGCAATCTTTGTTGTAGCCCTGTTGGCTTTCAGCGGTTTTTCACTGTTGGCATCAGCAGGCTCCAATGATGAGCAAGAAAGCGAGATCACTTCGGGTATTACCCTTGGTGAGGCTTTAGTTTCTGATGAGGGCGTAGAGGCTTTAAGTGAGCTAAATATGATTTTCCCAGGTCAGGAAATACCCATAGCATCGACTATGGCAGATGGTGCATTCGCACCAGCTAAACAAGACGCTGGCAAAGCCAAGGTCTTATTGGTCGATGATGACGGAGAGAATTGGATGTCCGGACCATGGCTTGAAGCATCCCACATCGCGACCGCCTTGAATGACGGTGGTTATTCATACGATGTTTTCCGCGTTGGAAGATGGGGCGGAACCAACAAGGAGCTTCCAAGTGGGGATACCGGTCTTTCGATGGTTGATGATTATGAAGTGGTCATCTGGTATTCCGGATGGAATACCCAGATCCTTTCAGGTTCTGAGATAGGAGTTCTAGAAGATTATCTTGATGGAGATTGTGGTACTGCAGACAGCTTCTGTACAAGCAACAGGAACATGTTTGTTTCGACCCAGATGAGTGATTGGTTTGACTCTGCCGCTGGTAGTTTCCAGAACAATTACATGCACTCGGATACCTACTATTCCTCATACATTGTCGTAGATGGGACTTCGAACCCAATGAAGGGTGTAAGTGGTTCTATTTTTGACGGTAAGGAGTATTCAACAGATACCGCCGGTGTACACTATCTGGATAGGCCCTGTGGAAACAAAGCCTATGACAATACAGCCACCGGTGCTTTCTGGATGGACGCTCGTAAGGGTGCAGCTGATGGTCATGAGTACCACGCAGTTCAGTTCCCAGTAGATGGCTATGTAGGTCCACAGACCCACAAGGCTTTCATGTTTGCCGATGAGATTGGTGTGTTCGACAAGAGGTCTGACAGAGCCGATTTCTTTGCAACCGTCCTTTCGTGGATGGAAGTAACAAAGGAACAGACCCAGAACGTGGATATTGGAATTGGGGGTGTAGATATACCAAATCACGTTCAATACTGGAGATCCGTGGAAGCTATGGTTCCAGTCGATCTTAGAATAACGGTTACCAATTATGGTATGCTACCGCAGGCTAGCACAGCAGTTCACCTTAAGTTGAAGAACGAGTTTGGTCAGGTTCTGTTTGATAGTACCTTTGACACAAGGGCTTTCCCTGCAGGTCATCCAATGCACGTCTCGGATTCAATACAGAGCGGAGACAGTATTGTCTTTACTTTCAACAGGGAGAATGACCGCTTGCAGCGTATATACGATGGTGTTGATGAGAACAAGGCCCGTCATGTTATTTTCACAAGTGCAGGAATGGATAAAGTTGTAGTGGAAGTTATGCATACTGGAGACCAAGGGGCGCCTAACAACTACGTTCAAGCCGATGTGGGAGTGGGCAAGTGGATTGAGAATGGTGAA
>DQOP01000108.1 GCA_015658585.1 Candidatus Poseidoniales archaeon
ATTGCCAAGTGGTTGAAAGAAGCAAGAAAAAATAGAGAAGGATACTCGACAAAGACCACATTCATAAGAAAGGACGGAACGAAATTTGCAGCAGAATTCACATGTACGGTAACTATGAAAGACGGAAAGCATATCGGTTACTGTGGACGTACAGAAGAACTGAAAGATGTTTCACCTATGGATACTATGCCCAAAACATCCCTGCTCACTCGATTTATCTCAATCGTTGCTATAACAAGATTGCCTTTCCTTAGTGCCACCTGGATTCCAATAATTGCTAGCGTGGTCTGGGGTATTCAAAAAGAACTTATTGTGATGGATTGGGTGACTTTTGGGTTGGTATTTATGGGAGGATCCTTCCTACATCTGGCTGCCAATACATACAATGATTATTTTGACTGGACCAGTGGAACTGATCAAATTAACAACGACTATTTCTTACAACTCTCCGGAGGTAGTAGAGCTATCGAACTGGGATTGATAACTGAGAAACAACTTTTCCGTTTAGCAACTTCTTTCCTAGCTTTAGCTGGTTTATCAGGAATAGTAATTATGCTTGATAATAAAGTAGAATTACTTTACTATGGGCTTGCAGGAGCATTTTCGGGATATTTCTATACTGGGTATCCTCTAAGATTAGTAGCTCGTAAGGGGATTGGAGAATTGCTGATTGGTTTGAATTACGGTCCACTGATGACTATGGGGGCCATCTATGCAATGTCTGGAACACATTCATGGGATGCATTTCTATTTGGAATACCACTGGGAATACTAACGACAGCAATACTTTGGATTAATCAATTTCCTGATAGTAAGGCAGATGAAATTGCAGGAAAACATCACCTGGTTGTAGTGTTGGGACTAGAGAAATCCAGTTGGGGTTACCTTTTCCTAATGCTTGCAGCATTTTCCTCAATATATGCATTATTCGAATACAAGATCGTGGAGGAAGGGGCCCTTCTTTCATTACTAGGATTACCGGTGGCTCTCTATTATTCATACTGGGTAATAAATAACTATAATACCAGAGAATTGGCTGGCGCAAACTGGGGAACCATTGGTATACATGCCATAACTGGACTATTACTAATAATTGGTATTGGATACATTTAACTATGAAAGAATCAACAGGATTAAAGGAAAATCTGATAATCTCAGAGAACTTAAACGATTATTACAAAGAAGTTAGAGCCGAGTTCCAAAGACATCTGAAAAGAGAAATCAGCGAGGAATCAAAGGATCTGGCTCCTCTAATCGAGAAAGGTGTAGGTGAAGGGAAACAATTACGGCCCGTACTTTGCCGATTAGTATCTGATTCTCTAGGTGGAGATGCCCATTTGGCATTCGAATGTGGAATGGCCCTGGAATTGATCCATTGTGGAACCTTGATACATGACGACTGGTTAGATGGAGATAAGTTTAGGCGTGAAGCGCCAGCATTGTGGAAAGAACTAGGCCCAAGAATGGCAGTTCTAGTCGCGGATCTGATGATTGCAACTGGTTCCTTGCATGGTTCCGTCTCATTAGCCACAGGAAAATCACTAGCAAGATGCGCCAGGAATCTAACCGAAGGGGCAATCGCTGACTTTACAGATAAAGAAAATTACAGTGAATCTGTATATCTTCATAGGATAAAAAGAAAGACTGGAGCTCTATACAGTACAGCGGCCGAACTAGGTGCCTTAATCTCACCTCGAACCGACTTAGCAGTACCAATGTATAAATTCGGAGAAACTGTAGGAATTATCTATCAGATAACCGATGATTATCTTGATCTCATGAATTCATTGATTACCAAAACTCCTGTAGGAGACCTGGCCCTCGGAATACCCACTTTACCAGTCACGAGATTAACTCGTTATAGTAATTACAAACCATCTATTGAAAAATTTATAGAGACTGGTGACGCCGGCGAAATCATAAAAAACGTGAAAATAAGCGATGCTCAGGGTATCTTCGAAGAATTGATTGCCCCCTGGCAAGAAATGTCCCGGAAATTTTTGGAAGAGGTTCCTGATTCATCAACCAAGATCTTACTAGAGCAGGTACCAATATCATTTGCAAATGAACTAATTGCAAGTGACCGAAATTAAATTCCTCTTAGGTGTCTTCTAGGAGGTTTAGTTATTTTAACTTCTCCTACTTTCCGGGTATCTGAAGCTAAGTCTCTAATTTCTCCTGAGAAAATTCGAAACGCGTTGATTTCACTAAATTCAATACCTTCCTGCTGACATGAATTCTTCATCTTAGAACGAAAAAGATTTCTTTTAGTAATATTGACGCCTTTAGGTGTCTTCCCTGCCCATAACTTGCTGAATTGTTTGTATTGGGTACTGTCCTTGTCAATCATGCCATCAGAGCTATTGTAGCTTCCTTGCAGATTTCAAAGAGTGACTGCCAGAATAAGGGTAAGATAACCGCTAAGAAAAGCACTGTCAGAAATGAAATGTAACGAACCACATTGCTAAATTCAATATCTTTGGAATCAACGGCATCATAAAGGTACATAAATCTAATAACTTTAAGATAATAATAAAGTGAAAGGGCAGAATTCAAGACACCGGCAACTACCAATGCAATAATCCAAGTATCTCCCGAAAGACCAGCTTGCAAGGTCCCATAGAATAGCAGAAATTTACTGATGAATCCTGCAAACGGAGGAATTCCGACTAATGACAAAAGACAAACAGTCATCGACAAGGCTAATAATTGTGAACGCTCAGCCAGACCTTTGTAAGAGTCCAGACTATACCCCAATCCAGCTGCACCTACCCCTGCAACAATGACAAAAGCTCCCCCCTTCATAAATGCATGAACCAGGGTATGTGCAATAGCTCCGGAGACTGCATCATCAGTAAGTGCAGGAACTGCAATCAGAATGTATCCTGCCTGAGCAATTGAGGAATAAGCGAGCATCCGACCAATATCATTCTGGGAAATAGCTGCTAGATTACCAATTGTCATTGAGGCAAGGGCTACAATTCCAAGAATCAACCTCCATTCATCAGATACTGCCTCCATTGTGAACAGGAATACCCTGAACAAGGCCACAAACCCCATAGCCTTACTTCCAGCTGCAAGAAGAGTCGTTACGGGAGTTGGAGCACCCTGGTATACATCAGGAGCCCAGGCATGAAAAGGAACGACCGCTATCTTGAAGCCTAAACCGGCCAGTATGAACAAACTAGAAATAAAAATAACCTCATCAAAATTTCCGGAAACAACTTCATTATTGAGACCTGTAAAGAAGGAACGCATACCCTCAAAAGTAATCGAACCAGTAAGAGCATAAAGTAAGGATATTCCATAAAGTGTGAGTGCTGAAGAAAAAGCACCTATCAGAAAATATTTGGCCCCGGCTTCCGTAGACTTATCGTCCTGTTTTCTGAAAGCAACCATGGCATAACTGCTGAAAGCTGATATTTCTATCCCTAAGAAAAGTGTCAAAAAATCAGTCGCGGAAGCAACTAACATCATACCCAAAGTACTAGATAGAAGTAAGGTATAGTACTCGGCCTGATGGGGCTCATCCTCCTTAAAATAAGAGCCGCTCAGAACAGAGACTGTCAAAGCTGTCAATACAAATATTATTTTAAATAATTGTGAGAAGGTATCTAATTTAAAATGGCTATAAAGAATATAAACTGACGAATTCTTTTCGAATGAAACTTCATCCGGAAAAAACCAGAATAATACAAGTAACAAGAGTGACAATGACAACGTTATATTGGCACAAATCGAATAAGATTTGTTATTCTCAGTAGCAATATACAAAGCCGGAATTGCCATGATACTGGCCACCAACAATAATTCAGGTAAGAAAAGAAGGGAACTGTTCACTATACCTCTCCCATAAAGGCTAGAATATCATAACATGCCACAGTTATAGGATCCATCAAATAACTTGGGAAAATACCAAAAAAAGCTGCGATAATAATTATTATCAATAAAGGATAAAATTCATACCACGGAGCCTCGTGAATTTGATTCATTTCTACTTGCTCACTGTCAGGACCAAACAAAATGCGCTGTAAAGCCCATAAATGATAACCAGCTGTCAGAACCATTCCAAAGATTGGAAGGATCAACCAATAACCATGGGATTGGAAAAAAGCAATGAATACTGCTAATTCTGCGACAAAAACAGCCATACCTGGAAGACCAAGACTGCCCAGAAAGATAACCACAAAGAGTCCAGCAGTAGTGGGTTGATAGCCTGCTAGACCTCCCAATTTAGAAATATCACGAGTACCTACTTGGTGCAACATTACTCCTGCTATCATAAACATTGCTGGGCTAAGAATACCATGTGCAAACATCATGAAAACCGCACCAGCAAAACCCAGCTCAGTCATGGTTGCAACTCCCAACAGCGCAACGCCCATATGGGAAACGCTGGAATACGCCACTAATTTTTTGAGATCCTCCTGACCCAAACTTAAGGCTGCTCCATACAATATGGAAACAATGGCTAAAACGACCATTATTGGTACAAAATACTCGGCACCTAAAGGTAGGACCGGGATTGCTGCCCGCATCAAACCATAAAGTCCCATTTTCAGCATGACTCCAGCCAAAAGAATTGACCCTGCCGTTGGAGCCTCGACATGGGCATCTGGTAACCAAGTGTGCCAAGGAACAGAAGGTATCTTGACCGCGAAACCGATGAACAATGCCGCAAAGACCCAGATCTGGAAGTCTCTATTGAAACCAGTATTGGCCTCGGCAATTTCAATCATCGAAAAGGAATTGATACCCGCTTCAAAATAAAGGGCCATAAACCCAACTAACATCACAACCGAAGCAGTGAATGTGTAAATGATGAATTTGATTGAAGCATATCGCTTGTTATCACCACCCCAAATAGCAATCAAGAAAAACATTGGAATCAGTACCACTTCCCAGAAGATATAGAATACAAAATAATCCAGAGTGATGAAAACACCGAACAAGGCCATCTGCATTATTAATAGTAAAGCGAAAAATAAGGCCGGTTTTTTCTTTTCCTGCCAAGCAAATAAGACTGTAAGGGGACTGATGATTCCTGTTAACAGAACCATCGGTGAGCTGAGTCCATCGACTCCCAGTAGCAGAGACACTCCCAGTTTAGGTGCCCATACATATTCCTCCATTAATCTGAAACCACTTCCTGAACCGGCCTTTACGAATATTATAATAGATAGTCCAAGCGTGAATAATGTAGTGAAAAGAGCAATGATTCTTGGAGCAGAGGGGTTGTTCCTGAAACCAAGAATCCAAAGGGAACCAATAAGAGGAA
>DQOP01000057.1 GCA_015658585.1 Candidatus Poseidoniales archaeon
AATGGTGTTTGGTTGTTACTCACTAGAACTTAAGATGGAGAGGTGTCCTAAAGCTCTCGGGCGGCAATCTTATATGGGAACACATTTGAACGCCGCTGTGACTTCTTCTGAAGATGAACAATCGCCAGATATTCAGAAAGAATCTGCTGAAGAATCTGAAATTAAGGAAGAGGCTAAAGAAGTAAAACCCAAAAAAAAAGCAAAACCCAAAAAGAAAGCCGATGATGGGGAAGTTGCTCTAAGGGTCAGTCTACCATACAAACCCAAAGGGGAAATGTTCGCTGTAGCAGAGACCTTTCAGGGTGGATCAAGACTCCAGGTTATTTGTGAAGATGGAATACGCCGAATGGGTAGAATTCCTGGAAAACTGAGAAGAAGAATGTGGGTAAGGGAAAACGATCTGTTAATCGTGGTACCCTGGTCTTTCCAAGATAGCAAAGCTGATGTTAAATTTCGATATACTCCAACCCAGACTGCCAATTTAAAACGCCGGGGTAAGATACCTGAGATACTAGATATTTACTGATATGCAAAATAAGATTCAAGACATCGATTGGGCTCTAAGCAAACTAAAGAAATCGAACAAAGACAAGGAATGGCGCAAAACGGTAGATGATGTCTTTGACGAGACTACCTTAAGAAACATCCAGCAGTTATTCAATCGTGGTATTTTCGGTACAATCGAGAATATGATTGCAACTGGGAAAGAGGCTAACCTATTCCGGGCAAAAACCTTTGATGGCAGGAACAGGGCCGTAAAGATATATCGTTTGAACACTGCCACCTTTCGTAAACTCAACCGGTATATTGAAGGAGATCCCAGATTCAGAAACATTGGCAATAGCCATCGCGATAGGGTGTTCACATGGGCCCAGAAAGAATACAAGAACCTGTATGCTATGAAAGCCGCCGGTGCGGAAGTACCGCGACCCTTCCATGTTTATAAAAACATACTTGTAATGCAATATATGGGGTGGCGATATCGGCCTTATCCTCCTGTAAGGGAATTACCTCCACAAGACCCGAAGGATTTTCTGGATCAATTGATTGAATCCATCAAGGCCTACCGTTCCAAAAATTTAAGTCATGGTGATCTGAGTGAATATAACATACTGAATGTTAGAGAAAAACCATATATTATTGATGTCGGGCAAGCTGTTCCAAAAGGACACCCAATGTACGATGAATTGCATAAAAGGGATATGAAAAACATGTATCGTTATTGGAAAAAACAGATTAGGGGATTAGAAAAAGAGGTGTTTGATCAATGAATCTTATCAGGGTCCCTCTTTCCAGAATTGGAGCTGTAATCGGACCCAAGGGTAAGACAAAAAGAAAACTGGAAGAACTCAGCGGTTGTGTTCTGAATATTGACTCAGGAGAAGGTGTAGTTGAGATATCTTCACCGAATGAAAATGATGCATTGAAGGGCCTGCAGGTAATAAATGCCGCCAGAGCCATTGGGAGAGGTTTCAATCCTGAAAAAGCTTATCAACTTCTGGAAATGGATTATTATCTGGAAGTTGTCGATATCAGGAATTATGTTGGAAAATCAAAGAAGAGACTGGGTACTGTAAGAGGGAGATTGATTGGTAAAGAAGGAAAAACACGGCATATCATTGAGGATATGACGGGATGTGATCTGGCAATTCAAGGTCACACCGTATCTATAATCTCCGACCTGAATGGATTAGAGTCTGCCAAAGTAGCCATATCCATGGTTCTGGGTGGTTCTGAACACGGTTCGGTTTACAAATATCTGGAAGGTTTCAGAAGGCGAAATAGATAACTGGGAACTCCTATTTGATAAAGGTTACTGCTTAGTTTTATATAATTGCCATGTCTGCGGAAGCTACAATTTGTGCAGATTTCGGGTTCTGCAAGTTTTGTAAAGGTGAAAAATAATGACAAAAAATGATTATCTGATGAATAGGCCTATCAACACAACTTTAGACTTTACTAGAATAGGATGTCAAAAATGAAGATAACTTTCTTGGGTGTCGGAGAAGGATTTGACGAGGACTATACAAATACCTGTATGTTGGTGGAGGCAGCTGGAAGAAGAATGCTGGTAGATTGTGGGGCCACAGCTCCGCCTTCCGTTTGGCATAAATCTCAGAGACCAGATTATTTAGATGGGATCTTCATATCTCATTTCCATGCAGATCACATTTTCGGTCTACCTGCATTGATGAAGAGGATGGAAGAAGATGGAAGAACCAGACCTTTCTACCTTTTTGGACCTGTCGGTTCCCAAAGAAATGTAGAGAGACTAATGGAGGTGGCGTACCAAGGAATGGTAGCCAAGCTACCTTTTACCCTGAGATTCAGGGAATTACAAAGATCACATCGATGGGATGATTGGAATCTAAGAGTTGTCAACACCAGGCATTCTGTTCAGAACCTGGGTCTAAGATTGGAAGCTGGAAGCCCTACCAAGGTTTTCTGTTATTCCGGTGACGGTATGTTTACACCAACAGCGTCTAAACTTTACACCAACGCAGATTTGTTAGTTCATGATGCCTATACAATGGATGGTACTGTCAAGAACTTCAAAAAAGAGGTTATAATCATTGGAACAAAGACTCATTGTTCAATGCAGCAATTAGAGAGACTGGATGACATGGCCCGGCCCAAGAAAATGGCCCTGATTCATGTAAACCGAAACTTACGAAAAGACAGAAACGAAGTATTGAAAAAATACAAGCAGAGAAGATGGATAATGCCAGAACCTGGTGACGTAATCAATCTTTAGATGCATCGACTAGTACAAATAGTTCGGTTTGAATCTGCACGTAAACTGACCAAAGTACCAAAGGAACACCCCTGTAGCAATTTGTACGGGCTGGCATTCAAATTGGAGATTCATGTTGAAGGGATGATTGATCCTAAAACCGGATTTGTGGTGGATTTTTCTGAGATTGAAGACAACTTTGAGTCTCTAAAAAAGAAACTGGACCATAATTACCTGAATGACCTTGAAGGTCTGGAGAATCCTACCAGTGAGGTACTGGTCGAATGGATCTGGGAGAATCTAAAACCCAAAGTGGGGAATCTCGTCAAATTGGTACTTTGGGAAAATGAGGTCTCAAGAGTAGAATACAGCGGAAACTAGTTTCTCCGCTTGAACACGAGGGATACTAAAACCATCATCAATAGTGTAACAAGAGGATTTGGTGAGGTCAACAACGGATTTTCCTCATCGAATGAATCGCTCTCAAGAATGACTGTCACCTGACGCGATATAGAATCCGATGCACCTTGAGGATCAACTGCCGTAAGTGTGATGATATGAAGGCCATCGCTAAGGAACACTTCCGTAAAGAAATTGGGTGTCGTGTAAAGCTCACCATCCAGACTACTGGACCAGGTAAACATCAGTTCGTCATTGTCCGGGTCTGTTGAACCCTGTGAAGAGAGTTGGACTGGTTTATCACTACTATATTCCGTTCCCGCCTGAGGTGATAACATTACAGCCACAGGGTTACCATTATCGATCTTCTCATTGACTGTGATCGTTACCATATCCCCTGAGGATGACCTAACACCCTCATCATCCTCAACATTCAAAATGACCTCATATTCTCCAGCTTCTTCAAAATAATACTCAACCCAGGAGTCGGTAATCCAATCCGTTTCTCTGCCATCACCAAACTCAAAATGATACTTGACAACCGCAGAATCATCAGATGACCTGTTCCCCGAGAAAATAATCTTTTCATTATCATAAACCTCATAATAATTGGCCTCGAGATCAGCTGTAGGTCTCCTGTTCGCCCCATCATTTGTGACCTCGACCTCAACTGAATAAACTGCTGAAAAATTGAAACCGTCAAACGAACGGGCCTCCAGTGTGTAGCGTCCATTCAGATCCAGACTGGTATTCCAGGCCCAGACCCAGTTCTGATAACCATTTGCCCTATCCCAAGTATTAGGTACGACACGGACCTCAACGTGATCCACAATATTGTTATCACTGGCAGTTCCTTTGACGACCACCAATCCAGAAACAATCTCATTTTGGTAAGGTTCGGTTATGAAAACCAGAGGTGGTTGGGAATCAACGAAATCACCGACAACGACTGTTGTCTGAAGCTCCTGATTCGAAAGATCTTCATCTTGAGGTGTCACTCCCCGGATACGGGCTTTCAAAATATGGGTGCCCCCCTCAGCTATCCATTCTACCTGCAAATTGGTTGCCTCATCCGACTCTAGGACTCTGTAATCATCGGCCGATTGGAAAATTATGTCATCACTTGAGAAATCGACACTGTATTGACGTGCAGGTCCTGGTCCCTGATTGACTATCCGGGCGGTCACTGTCACTTCCTGACCTTCCAGAATTGAATCTGGAACCACCAGCTCCTCAATTACCAAATCGGGGAGATCTGTAAAGGATGCAACCATTATTTCCTGATCCGTTCCCTGCATATCATTCAAGGTATAAGTGACTGAAACGGGTATGACCTCATTAAAAATGGGAGCCTGAATATCAAATTCCAGAACCGGAAAACTGGTCGCAACATCTCCGGAATCCAATTGCCCAGTATAATTGAAGGTCGCCTCGATAACCCACTGCCCTTCTACTTCGGAAACTGGTTTGAGACCCGCTTCACCCGTCACTCCAGTTGCTGCTCCTGCATCGACTGAGAATGTGGTTGGCTCTGGCCACTCACTAGAATATCTAACTACTATTCTTATGACGTCTGGCAAGTCTGTCCCTGACACGAAATTGTTGACCGTGCCTCCATCCTTGCCACGTGTGGTGTACTCGGTCTTGGTATACTTCATACCAACATTGAAGGTCTCATTGGTATGGGTTTGTATTCCCGTAGGACCTTCCAGAGTAGTACTATCCAGATCCTGTGATCTGGAAACTGCACCTACCAATTCCACAGTACCCCAACCATAACAGTTGTTTGGCGTGTAAAATTCACCACAATCCAGGTCCAAAGGTATTCTATGATCGCTGGTCTCCCTCAATATCTGCTTGACATAATCTAAATCCGAATCAGGGGCAACAGCTGGATTAGCCTGAAGTATTAGGGCCGCAACTCCTGCAACATGAGGTGCTGCCATTGAAGTTCCAGAGTATGAAACATAATCATCTCCAGAATTGGCTCTGGCTGACATTATTGCTCCACCCGGTGCCATCACATCAGGCTTCAACCTACCATCTCCTGTTGGCCCTCTGGACGAATATACCTCCCGATTGTGATCATCATTAACTGAACCAACGGTTATCGCCTTTTCACTATCACCAGGATAAGTGACTGAACCGGGATGAGCGGCAATCCCAAGATTCCCATTCCCTATAGCCACGACTGTGACTATGCCAGACTCGACCGCAACATCAAGTGCCTGAGAGATTGAGGAGGCACCATTGTTAGTGGCTCCAGGTATGACCACTGGGCCTCCCAGCGACAACGACATCACACCTATGGAGAACCGGTCCTTGTTGGCAATAGTCCATTCAACAGCCCTCAACAGGTCCTGTTCATCACCTGAACCACCATCAAGGGCTATAACGCCCGCCAGATTCGCCTGAGGTGCGACACCGGAGTAAGTTCCACTGGCCCCACCGGTACCGGCTGCTATTCCTGCACAATGGGTACCATGACTTCCTGAATCGTGTGGTTGCTCATCTGGATACTCTTTGTCAGTATTGGCATTGTAAAAGGCGAGCATACCATCTGAATCGACAGCAATCTTGGGGTCATCCGTATTTGGATTGTCATCCAGGTCGTCCAAAGATTCATGATCAAAATCAATGCCTGTGTCCAAGATTGCAATCGTGGTACCTTCGCCCCTGATCCCAAAATCAGCCCATATCATATCTGCACCTATCGAATCAACACTATTATCTAGGGCCGGATAAAACAGGACATCAGCTTCCAGCCATACTAACTCGGGCAAGAATGTCACATCTGGAACCCTGGAGATAGGCAAGAGGAATCCAAAAGTATCAAAACGCGGAAAACTGGAAGTTATTTCTCCTCCAAGATTCTCGACAAAAAAGTGGTGATGCTGATCCAGATTCCGGACTTGGGCGATAAGGCTGATTTTATCATCTGGAGCTGGTGCCAATCCTAGTTCTTCTGACAAATGAGGTTCTTCATAGACCATTTGGAGTCGGGGGTCAACCAGGTGAATAGTCTCACCCGGTAGTAGTGTCAAACTATCTGCCGGCTGAGCGAAGGGAGTCAGGACCATCAAGAGAAAAATCAGGGAAACCAGATAACGAGTGATTGTGGTCAACAGGGTTCTTACAGAATGGCCAATAAAAGAATATGGCGCTAGCCGCCGGCACCACTTACTTCACCCGCTGGCGCCCGGACCGGGATTCGAACCCGGGTTTGAAGCTCCGCAAGCTTCGGTGATTCCAAACTACACTATCCGGGCGCAGAAGCGCACTGACG
>DQOP01000059.1 GCA_015658585.1 Candidatus Poseidoniales archaeon
ACATTTCACCAATTAGCAATCCCATTCCCAACAGGAACCATCTTTCAGGTCTTTCAATAATACCTATACTCTCCTGTGAGACCCCCAATCTTTCAGAAGCAGCCCTGCTGTATGACGTCTGAAAGGCCCCGGCCAAGGCAGCTATGGCCCACATCTCTCCGGAAATGACATCCAGTCCTTGGATCGGTTTCATCCATCCACACAGGATCAAGGTCCCAAATGCTATACAGTCGGCATATCGGTCAATTACCGCATCAAGATATCCTCCCTTTATGGAAGAGGTTCCTGTTGAGCGGGCGACCAGTCCATCAGCACCGTCGAACAGGGAGGCAATGAGACCAATCAAGAAAGCATAATAGATGTCTTTGTTGTATAGAAACCATGCTGCATAGAAGGTAAGGACAAGGCCTGCAATTGTGATATGATTTGGTCTAATACCCAATTTTCCTATACCTTTACCCAGTGGTTCTAGCGCTCTCCCTGCACTTTCTTTGAGTGTTTTACTAAGCATAAACTGAAAAGTGTACGGGAGTGGTTCTTTTAGTCCCTTGCGCAATAAGCCAACTGCCCATGGACCGCGACATATTGAAACAGCAACTTGAATATACGCTAGACAAGACCAATTTTGATGATCAGGGAGAACTGTATCGCGGTAAAGTACGTGATAATTACATCAACGATGACATCATCACCATGGTGACTACTGACCGCATATCTGCTTTTGACAGAGTATTGGGAACCGTTCCTTTCAAGGGTCAGTCACTAGTTGAATTAGCGGATTGGTGGTTTGGTGAAACTGCAGACATCGTTGCTAATCATGTTCTCAGGCGTCCTCATCCAAATGTATGGAGGGTTAGACGCTGTCAACCAATCCAAGTTGAAATGGTGGTCAGAGGTTACTTGACGGGCGTTACATCAACCTCGGCCTGGACGGCATACAAACGAGGCGACCGAGAATTCTGTGGTAATGAAATGCCAGATGGAATGCGAAAGAATGAGAAGTTCCCTGAACCTATCCTTACACCATCCACGAAGGCAGCTCAGGGAGACCATGATGAATCAGTTCCCCCTTCTGAATTGTACAAAAGAAAGATTCTGGAACCGGGATTGTACAAGGAGCTGGCTCGCATAGCTATGCGATTGTACGAGAGAGGCGTTTCTCGTGCGACAGATCATGGCCTTATTTTTGTCGATACCAAGTATGAGTTCGGAATCTCCAATGGAAAGATAATGCTCATGGATGAGGTCAATACTCCCGATTCCAGTAGATACTGGATGGTAGATGATTACGAAGCCCGATTCGAGAAAGAAGAAGAGCCCAGAAAGTTGGATAAGGAATACGTTAGGACCTGGTTGGTCGAACAGGGATTCACAGGGGATGGCAAGCCTCCTAAGCTTACAGATGAGCTCAGGGTCGAGGCAGCGGCAAGATATATGGAAGTTGTTGAGAATTTCACTGGCGAACCAATGCAGCTTGAAGTAGGTCCAGTTGATGAATCAATATACTCGATTCTCAATCCTTTTGCGTATTAGGGCCAATCGTCAGCTTTATATTTGAACCTTATCGTGGATATCGCCTCAATATGATTGAGACTCACGAGAATAAGGTAGATGAGCCAGAAAAAGAATAGAGGTCAGAAAAAGCCCAAGTCGGAGATCAGGTTGGCTGAGGAACGTTTCCAGAACTGTATCGGGAAAAGGAATGCCTTCAATAATGAGTCCCGAACGATAAGGGATGAAAGGGATTCATTGCATAATCAACGTAACAAGGTTATGAAGGAAGTACTGAATTATCGTAAGAAGATGGAAGTTAACAAGAAAACCAAGGAAAAGCACATGAAATCTCGTGATGCTGCTATGGCCAAGGTACAGGCATTCAACGAGTTGAAACAGCAAAAAAGGAAAGGGAGGAAAGGTGCTAAATCGGTCAAGGACACGGTTCAGGCCATAATCAGTGAGATAATGGCTGCTGAGAATCGGTTGGAAACGACTGAGATGACCATAGCCAAGGAGCGTGAGGTTCTGGAGAAATTGTCGATACTTCGCAGGAGTTTGACAGACCAGCAGAAGACCCTTACTACTCATGAATATCTGCATTCTGAGGTAAAAGAATTAGACGTAGAGATTGGTTCTGAGATCAGCAAGTCAAATGAGGAACATGACGCCGTGGTCAGTCTGGCACGATTGAATAAGGAATTGTACAAGAAAAACAAGGAATTGATGAAAGAGGCAACCCATTTGTCGATTGAAGCCAATAAGAAACATGAGGAATTCATTGTTATCAGGAAAAGGGCTGACGGCCAGCACGCAAAGGCCATGGAAATGCTTGAGACTCTGCGTACTCATCGAAAGACGGCACAGGAAGAGCGCCAAGCAAGGTGGCGTATTGTCAAGGATCATCGCAAGAACATCAAGAAGGAATTGTACGATCCAGACAAGTTGGAATCAATAGCCGATGATGCTCTTCAAGAGTTGTTGTCAGGCGGTAAAATAAACCTTTGATGGATTCAATCATACTGGCTGGCGGTTTCGCCAAACGGATGCTGCCTCTGACCAAGAATATACCCAAACAGCTACTGGATGTTGGAGGCAAACCCATGCTTCAGCATGTCATAGAATCTCTAGAGAACGTTGCTCCGGATAGAATAATCATATCTGTGAACAGTCTTTTTGCTTCTCAATTCCAGAATTTTATAGACGATTACAAGGGAACTATGAACCTACAGTTATACATCGAGCCCAGTCTGAGTGAAGAGGAGAAGTTAGGTGCACTAGGGGCCCTTCATTTGTTATTCAAGGAATTGGAAATCGAAGGTCCAGTTTTCATTGCCGGAGGAGACAACCTATCTAATTTCGATCTAAATCGCATGGTAACCATGGCCCAGAATACGGGTCGGGACGTCATTGGGCTGTATGATGTAGAAGATATTGAACTAGCTAAACTGTATGGAATAGCTAAGCAGGATGGCGATCGTATCTCTGATTTTGTGGAAAAACCGCTTGCACCTTCATCAACACTGGCTGCGACTGCGTACTGGTTATTGTCAAAGTCCGGCATTTCACATTTCCGGGATTATATGGGGTCAGGAGGAGACAGGGATGCCATGGGCAATTTCTTGGCATGGAACGTAAGAAGGAATGACGTCCGTTCGGTTGTCTTCCGTGGAACCTGGTATGACGTCGGTGGCCTAGAGTCGTACAATGAGGCTCAGAAATGGTTTTCAGATTAACTGAGGGTTTTTTTTAGAACTGTTTTGTCCCAACTATAATGGCAACTGACTTATCACTGCTGGCAGAGGTATTTGTCATCAGTTCGTTGTTTCTTCTTACGACAGGATACTTTCTGTCCGGCCGGGACCATATTTACCTAGGCAAACGCTTTCCATCGAATATCGGTCACAATCTTAATATCGTTGGTTGGCTTTGTCTTGGATTCTTCTGGTGGCTTCAGGTCGAACACTATATTGTTATCAAGGATCCGATCAATGCCTTGTTTTGTGCAGCCGCGGTACCTTTCTTTGGCTACTTGGCCTACCATGAATACCAGAGCATTCTCTGGAATGCAAAGTATGAGCCTCTGCGATGGTTAGCGGCGATGACGGTGATCGCAGGAGGAATCTATTTCTTTGTTGAACGCGTCCCGTTACTCTCAGGCTGGTTGATTCATCTTGTAGCTGAACAGTCGATCTGGATTCTCAATGTACTTGACCTAGAAACGACATTAGGAGCACTTGACTATGGTGAGGGCTCACGTTGGTATCGGCCCGCATCAGAACATCAGGAGGTCAGAGTATCAGTAGAAGGTGAGAGTTGGCAGCATCTAGACGCACCTACAATCAATATCGTATTGGCCTGCACTGCACTCCAGAGTATGATAATCTTTGTCGGTGGAGTCATTTGTACCAAAGCACCCTATGACCGTCGTTTCTACGCCTTTTTGGCCACGGTGCCTCCGATCTATATCCTTAATTTAATCAGAAATGCAGGAGTTATCTGGTTGACGTATGAGCATGTCTGGGGGGATGACACTTTCTTTTGGGCCCATGCGGTCGTAGGAAAAGTAGGAAGTCTGATTGCCCTCATTTTTCTGGCTATAGCTGTATTTCATTTTTTGCCGGAGATGCAAGATTCAATTTTGGGTGTCATAGATCTTCCTTTACGTGAAGCACCCGAAGGTGCAAAGAACCTACCGTTTGCCAAAGGCATGCCGATGATGGTGGTTTACATTACCATTCTGGGACTTATTCTGTTCCCGTTTGGTGCCTCTGCCAGTTCTATCCGTGAGCAGGGTTTTGATCCCGGGATGCCACTTGAGGAGATGTACCTGGCCTCATTGATTCTGATTGGATTGTCAATTTTACTGCTTTTCTTCTACCGGGACCCGTATCGTGAAATCCAAGACGGAATAGTCAGTCCTGCAGATGGCCTTGTCCAGAAGGTCGATAAACACAGTGGAATGATATACATTTCAATTTTCATGGGTCCTCAGAATGTACATGTCAACCGTTCACCAATCGATGGCACGGTCCTGTCCCAGAAACACATGGATGGTGGCTATCGACCAGCCTTCTCAAAAGATTCAGATCAGAATGAGAGATTGGTCACTAAATTAGAAACAGATCTAGGTGTCTTCAAGGTTACCCAGATTGCAGGTTTCCTGGTGCGCCGTATAGTGAGTTATGTAGAACCCGAATCCAGAGTATCCAAGGGAGAGAGAATTGGGTTGATTCACTTTGGTTCCCGCGTTGATCTGAGATTTGAGGCTGCAGGAATAGATATCAAGGTGAGTGAAGGCGATCGTGTTCTGGCAGGTCAGACACTGGCTATCTTCACACCTCTCTCATCACTGTCTGTCGCCGAGAAGATAATAGAGGGACCCAAACGTTTATTGTCGAAGATACGGGCTACTGCTGAAGGAGATTGAATTGCCCCTCAAGAAATTTTTCAGACCCTTGACCCTCCTTTCCTATGCGGATATGGCTACACTCACAAGCGCATTCTTGGGATTCCTTGCTATTACCTACATCATTGATGGTATTGATGGTTCGGAGGCGAGTTTCATCGTTGCCATGATAATATTGCCAATCTCGGCTATCATCGATGGAATGGATGGGGCCTTGGCCCGCAGATTTGGAACCAAACATGATTTTGGGAAGTACCTCGACTCCATATCAGATTCCATTTGCTTTGGTATGGCCCCCTCAATTCTGGTTTACTCTCTGTATTATGATATTGATAGGGGTCCCGCGCTGGATTTTATTAATGAAGACCTGGAGTTTGCCTTTCGTTACAATCTAGAAAATCTGGTTGCGATCACGGCTGCCATAATGATTGCTTTACTAAGTATTTTGAGACTCGCAAGGTTCACTAGAGGTATACAGGGGGAGAACCTCTATTTCTCCGGTTTACCGGCACCAGCCCTGGCAATGTTCATAGTGGTGATATCAATCAAGTATTCTATAGTCAATGATTATGATTCCGTGCTTATTCCTTTTGTTATTGGATTGGTATCTCTTCTTACAGTCACAACAATATCCTATGCTAAGGCCCGAGCTCGTTTCAGGAACCCGATCCTGTTTGGAATATTGGTCCTGATTCTGACGATTGTCCTTCGCTACTTCGAGAATTCCATGTGGGAAACGCTGTGGTACGCTGCTTTTGGATTGTATATGGCCTATTTTGCCTTGATTCCAGTCATGATTTGGGCTGGCTACTTCGAAGAATAATTATCTTCTTCTTCGGTAGACAATCATGGCCAGTATCAGAATAATGGACAGGAAAGAAGGTCCGGGCAATA